>JALTMC010000635.1 GCA_027005175.1 Myxococcales bacterium | reverse complement strand
ATTCTGCCGGGTCCACGCTCGGGAGAAGCTTTCCACGCCCACAACATAAGAGTTTTTTTCTGATAATTTAGGCTTTGGGGGCTTCCGAGGCTTCCATGGACTTGGTAGAAGGGGGGGTTGCAAAAACCCAGAACAGGCCGAGGAATGTAATAGAAAGGAGCACGACCAAGCCGACAAGCTTGTTCTTTTTGTTGGGGAGCCGCTTCCACCGTTTAATCCATCCTAAAAGGCCGGTTCCCTCGGGGATAATCGGCGAAGTACTTAGAACACGAAACCTCATCGTCCGACCTCTCTGTAGCCCACCCAACTGTGCCATCTGATAGGGTCTCTTGTTGTTGCCACGCCCCAACTGCATTGTCCGAAATTTCAGCTTGACATTGGGCTTGAGCCCCGCCCCAAAAAAGAGATACCGTTGTGCAACACCTTGTGATGTCTTCATCGTAATCGTACTAGTGCCAGCACGACGAGGCAACCCGTAATAATACAACAACCGATGAGTGCCTGGTTTCAGAGATGTGGTCAAACGCAGACCTTGCGCTTCCAACTTCCACTTTGTACCTGCCGGTGCCTGCTCCATCTTGAAATTTGTTGCGCCAACTGCCAGAGGCAAGATGATGGGCTCTTTTTGGGCTCCAAGCGTCGGAGCATAAAAGAGCTTTACCACATGAACGACCCGAAGCTGCTTGTCTGAAACGGCCTCTACAATCATGCTGAGACTCTCAATCAGAGTGCTCCTCACTTTTTGTGGTTTCAAGTTGATTTGTGATCGCATTACCGAAACGCCCGCCTTCACAGTCGGTAGCGCAAACAACGACAACCGCGTCCCCAACAACAAAGCAACTTCATACACAACACCAGGCTTCTTGTAGACCACATAGCGAACACAACCTTTTGCATCTGTACGAACTCGCGCCACAGGCTGACGCTTACCCTTGATCTTCATCAGAAGACCTGTCGCCAATGCAGCCACTTTCATGGATTTAGGAAACAAGAATCGCACTCGCATCTCCAAACCCGTTTTGGAGGTAACACCTTTCAGTGACGCCTGCGGTGTCTTGGCCCAAACACAAGGACCGTCCGAGGTTGCTGGCTTTGCCACAGGAAGTTTTCGAGCCACTGGGCGCGATTTCACAGCAACACGTCGCGCAACAGGAGCGACTCGACGTACGGTACGCCGAACCACAGGATGCGCCCGGCGCACACCAGGAGCTGTTTGAAGCGTCAAGCGAGTGTACAACAAGCCAGCCGTTTGACGTTGAAGAGCCACAGGAAACTCAAACAAGCGCTGTTTCGAGAGCACCGAGATCCGAAAGGTTGTACCTGGTTGGATCAGAACTTTGTAACGAAGTTGTCCCATTTTATTCGTTTGCAAGTGAGCCACAGGCTGGCGTTTTGTCCCTCGATACAAGATCAGTGCGGTGGCCAAAGAGCGTCGAACGGCCCGCCCCTGCGCCCACAGTTGAGCCCGAACCTCTACTACTCCCGGCCTTCCATGAAGACCTCGTAGAGCCTTCATGGGAACTCGCGACCAGTCCGTAACAACGGACTTCACCGCAACCCTCGATTTGGGAGCCCTCTTTGCCACAGCCCTCGATTTGGGAGCCCTCTTTGCCACAGCCCTCGATTTGGGAACACCTTTTGCCTTGAAAGCCATCTTTGCTTGGGAGGCAGTACCTCTCATCCACGGAAGCTTGAGAGAACGCAACACAGACAGGACTCCCCACAAGGGACCTTGTGGAGCACCAGGCTCCACCACAAGCTGAACAATCGCTGCTTGTGCCTTCCATTGTTGCGCCAACCCAACGAGAGCCACAACAGAAGGGATACGCTTCCCCCCAACCCAGTAACCACCCTCTCTACCAATCCGCAAAGAGACGAGCTTGCTAAGAAGAGAGCCTTTCTTTGGAACCTTTCGCACAACAGGAACCTTTCGCACAACAGGAGCCTTTCGCACAACAGGAGCCTTTCGCATAACAGGTCGAAGAGAAGGTGCTGTGGGACGACTTGCAGGGGGTACGATACGAGGCTTTGCGGCAGGCTTAATAACCGCAGCAGGGCTCGTAGAGGGCGCACCAGGCTTACCTACAAAAGTAGGATGGGTAGAGGGTTTTGTGGTAGGTCCAGCGGCTGCGTCAAAAGACAGAAACAAACCCAGGCATGCAAACAAAGACATTGCCACACGAATGCGGTACGTCTCTACTTTCGAAACAAAGTGAAGCATAAGATTTCCATTATTGCAGGTTGCAGATTTTCTTTGTACAGGTCCACCTGAGAGTATATTCTCAGACTTCAGATTTTCGCGAGAGACCCCACTTCTTTCGACGTTTTCTCGCAGCTTCTACTGTGTTGTAGAGCAACATTGTAATCGTCATGGGTCCAACACCGCCAGGAACAGGTGTGATAGCGAGAGCACGCTCTTTGGCTGCATCAAATTCGACGTCACCCACAAGAGAGCCATCCTCCAGGCGATTGATACCAACATCGATCACAACCGCCCCCTCTTTAATCCACTCTCCTTTGACTAACTCTGGCTGACCCACAGCAGCGATGACAATGTCGGCGGCTCGTACTTCAGCGGCGAGGTCTTGGGTTCGGGAGTGGCAGATGGTAACTGTTGCGTTACGCTGTAACAGCAAGTGCAGCACGGGTTTTCCAACGAGATTACTGCGTCCCACAACCACTGCTTTTTTGCCGGATATATCGTAGGATATCGAGTCGATCATCGCGATACAACCAAGCGGCGTACAGGGACGCAAACCATCATACCCAGACATCAACAAGCCCTGATTTACGGTATGTAGCCCATCAACATCTTTCGTAGGATCGATAAGTGCGAGAGCTGACTCTGTGTCAAAGCCTTTGGGCAAGGGCAGTTGTACAAGGATACCATCAACAGAGTCATCCTGATTGAGTTCCCGAATCAGGTCCTCTAGTTGTGCTTGGGAAGTATCCGCACGGAGGCGATGCACACGAGATCGAATCCCTAAACGCTCACAAGAGCGTTCCTTGTTCCGCACATAGATCTGGGAAGGCGCATCATCCCCAACCAAAACAACATCAAGCCCCGGTGTTATTCCCTCCGCTATCAATCCTTCGATCTCAAGCCGAAGCTTTCCCCTCATTTCACGAGAGAGAGCCCTACCATCTAGCAATTGACCATGAGTTGAATTGGCCATGAGACATCACCTCTTTGTAATCGATGCAGAAGCTTTACCCATCAGAGCTACAGTTTACCCATCAGAGCTACTCGCACTCGACGAACCCGACGAACCCGACGAACTATCGGAGGAGCTAGAGCTGCTTGATGAACTCGTGGAGGAGCCGGAACTGCTGGAAGAGCTGTCCGACGAACGATCAGAGGAGCTAGAGCTGCCTGAGTTGGTATGAGAAGAGGAACTATCGGAGGAATTGGAGGAGCCTGCATACCCATCTTTATACCAACCTCCTCCTTTGAGGATAAAACTAGACTGTGATATTAACTTA
>JALTMC010000634.1 GCA_027005175.1 Myxococcales bacterium | reverse complement strand
TCTTACGCAAAGATGCTTCTCTGTCTGTGATCGCTATTTCTGATGAGCCTGATCAGTCACCACAACCTGTACAGTTCTACATTAATTTTTTCAAGAATATCAAAGGTGTTCGCAACGTTGATCTGTTCCGCTTCAGCGCTGTGGTTGGCTATGATCCAAAGACCAAACAGAACAAGTGTACCAAACCGAGCGGGAGAGGTGGAGCTAGCAGCTCAGGGCGTTATGTGGCTGTCGCCAAAGCCACTCGTGGTGTTGCCGCCTCGATCTGTACAGACTGGGCCAACACCTTGCGTCAACTTGGGGCGCTCTCCTTTGGTCTGCGGTCTCAGTTCTTCCTGAGTCGGCCTGCGGATCCCAAGTCCATCAAGGTCAAAATCAACGGGAAATCTGTTCCCACCACAGACTGGACTTACGACGCCACAAGCAATAGCGTTGTTTTCAAGAAACCCCCCGCAGCAGGCACAACCACCTCCGTTAACTACCGCGCCATCTGCTTCTAACCTTCTGTATGACCCCTCCTATCTTGCTGTAGTCTCAAGAAAAAATGAATTTATCTTTTCTTCGCCAAGGAGTTGCTAAGTTGCGTTTCTGTCCCTATCCTTAACAGAGTATAGGGCAGCTGGGCTCTTATTTTGTGCGGTCGTTTGTGTTTGTGAAGGGACACAAGCGGAAGGGGCAAAAGGGTTGATGGATGCACGCAGCAAAGTAGTTTTCTTCCAGCTTTGTCGAGCAGCCCTTCGGAATTTTGTTCCCGCTGGTGAGATCGCTGACGGGATGTTTTTCGGGGCAAAGGAAGCGATCGCCCAACATGAATTGGGGCGATTGATGGAGCAAATGAGCCGCCAACTTAAAGTGTTGGTGGAACGTCTCGACCATCTGGAAGAGCAATCAGACAAATCCGCTCAAGAGCGTATGATCGAGAAATGCGTTCCCAGGCTTCTTCAAAAACACAAAACACAATTTGGAGAGGTCTTCCACAAGCTCGGGAAAATTCACGAGAGCTACGACGTGAAAGTGCGTGAGTTTGGTGAGCGTTTTCAAGGGGGCGAGGCGAGCGAGTTTCTGGAAGAGACAGGCCTTGGCGTACAGTTCCCCCATCTCTCGGAAGAGATCTTACGTCACCTCTCAGGAGAAGGGGTGATGGCTGATATATACCATCTGCACCAAGAGCTTGACCGCGGTGGGATGTCTCAGATCTTTCGAGCCCAACGCAAAGACAATGGAGAGTGGCGTGCGCTCAAACGCTTTACTCCCGCAGGGCGTGGGATGTTGGAGCGCTTCCTTATCGAAGGTTATGTTGGCAAGTACTTCCTGGACAGCGAATATCTAGTTTCAACGTTTGACTTTGGTGGCTTTCTCAACAGCGGTGATTATTTTATCGAGTGTGAGCTGCTTCACGGCGAAAATCTATCTCGTTGGTTGCAATCCAATCCATATCGCGGACCGGAAGACCCACATTTGCGCTTGGTGGGACAGATGCTCGAAGGCTTGCGATACCTTCATGGTGAAGGTTTTATTCATCGCGATGTAAAGCCTGCCAACTTCTTCTTGACGGAGGATGGCTTTGTAAAGATGCTCGACTTTGGCATCATCAAATCATTGCGTCATCAGATGGCTGATATCGGGCTGACTCACACAAACCAAAGTCTAGGTACTTCTGCATACAAAGCTCCGGAGCAAATCGATCCGATCCATTTTGGCCCTGTCAGTGAAAAGACCGATATCTACAGCCTGGGTGTCACGATGTTTGAGTTGCTCACTGGAAAGCCTCCGTTTCTTGGAACTCGGATGGAGGTGGAGCGGCAGCATCTTCAGAAAGCGCCCCGTCGCCCCTCTCAGAGCAACATTGCTTTGACGGCTGAGATGGATGATCTTGTTCTGGCCTGCCTGACCAAAGATCCATCCAAACGACCTTCTCTCGATGAAGTGGTGGCGATGCTGCCACCTCCACCCGCTCTGGATGAGCGAACAGGGTTGCTGGAGTTGCTCTGCTGGGAGGGGTTATATCATCGTGAAGAGATGGTCGCTCAACTCCAAGACATTACCGAGAAAGAAACTGAAAATCTCGGAATCATCCAAGCGTATGTGGAAAAAGGTCGCATTCATAAATTCCGCGAGCGTGTGTTGGCCCAGATACATCACCGGGTGGGGGCCAGCCGCAAACTGTTATGGAAGGTTCGTCAGGAACTCTCTACCTGGGACCCTCTTCGATTTAGTGAGCGTTGCCCCAACTTACTTTGCGGGCAAGAGCGTACCCGAGGCAGCCGCAGTTGCTCTGGATGTGGTGTCGATTTTACTGCCATGATATGCCAGAGCTGCAAGAAAGAGACCTCCTATTTCTCCGAGCGTTGCCAACGTGGTTTGTGTGGCGAAATCGTCACCAAAGAACAGAAGATGCGCTTTATTGTGGAGACCACCAGTCAGTATGCCCTGGCACGCTCGGAAGGTGACGCTGCACAAGGTTTCTTGATCCTGTCTCTGTTGTTGTCGGGTCAGATGCAGTGGACATCTGACTCTGTGAGTATCGATTGGATGGAGTTGTTGCGTTTGCGGTTTGCCCAAGCCAATCGGATCTTTCAATCAGAACAAGTGGAAGAGTTTCGCAACGCTCTGCGAAAGTTAGTGCGACAAGCACGTGAACAATACTGTCGTGAGCAAAAGATCCATTCCAAAGAGATTCTTAAAGAAGTGTCCTGGCTTATTGATGAAGGTCGAGCCTTGGATGCTCACCAGGAACTTCAGAAAATCCCCCGCTTGATCTGGGATGATGAACTTCAGGCATTGGAAGATCGTATCAATGAATCTCTTACTTACGATGAGCTAGAGGAAGCACAGTCTCTGATTGTCCAAACCAAGCCCAAAGAAGCACTCGAAATCCTCACGATGCTACCTTATGACTCAAAACGTCGACAAGAGCTACTCGATCGAACGCACAAACTACAACGTGCGTTAATGCCGACCGCACCACGCGCCAAACAACAACCTACAACGTTACCGATGACCTCTGCCATTGCCTTGCATCACCGGGTGCTCCCTCGGACTGCCAGCGTTGCGTTGCTAGCCTCTTTCTTGCTTACCTCAGGTCTGGCTTATTTCTACTTTTGGTCTACACCCAGCCATCCCAAGGTGATAGAGGCTTTTATCCCTGTTATGATGGTGAACCATACAAGACCTTCTTCCAAACGAAAAACTGTAGCTGCGCCACCTTTTGTCTTGCCACGCGATCCACAATACTCTCCTCCCACGAGGATGCTGTCTCCTGCACCACGCCGTAAAGAAAACCATATCAAAACGCCTCATCTCTCTCTTGTCAAACCCAACCCTACCAAACTTCTACGAAGAAAAATCACAAGGCAAACCAGGAGGGCCAAAGGTCTTATTAAACTCTACAGAGCACTCAAGAAAAGAGCCAAAAGACGATTCAAACATCTTCGCAAACGACGACGTCGTCGCCGTTGCAAAAAGGGCCGCATCTATGTATGC
>JALTMC010000633.1 GCA_027005175.1 Myxococcales bacterium | reverse complement strand
CGTTAACCCACACAGCAGCACCTTTGGGTGTGGTCTCCAACTCCATCACCACAAACACTTTGCGCTTCGTTTTCTTCTTGGGTGTGAGCATGGGCAAGAGATAAACATACGACAAAGAAAAAATTCCACCCGCCACCAAAAGCACCATCAACAACCAAAGAAGTCGGTTGCGCTGACGTTCTGGAGGATCGGCAGCAGCCGCCCGAGAGATATCGAGAGGCCCACTGTACGTGGGTTGTGCATCTTGTGGACCCAACAAACCCATCCGAGGTGCCGGTGGTTGTACCGGTTGTTCATACCCTTGCGGAAAGGGAGAGTTCCAAGCATCCTGTGATGGTGTACGCCACATATCACCGCTGTACTGCGCTTGCCCAGACTCATTGTACAGATTCACCTGGGTGCGATCCTGGCCAACCCCATACAATTGCTCTTCCAAAGATACCTGCGATGGGAGGTTGTAAAAATCAGAAGCCTTGGCACCTTCCATCTGTATGGTGGCTTGCTCAGATGTTGGAAAATTCTCTTCCTCATAGAGCGAAAACTCATCGGCATGTTGGACCCCTTTCGAAACCACAGTCCGCTCTGACTCCTCAGGACCGAGGAAAGCTGCAGGCTCTGTTGGAGGCGCCTGACCCATCACTATGTCTGAAGAAGATTGCACCGATGAGATGGCAACACCACAATAAGAACAGTGTTGTGCGTCTGAAGCGACCCAATGATGACAACTAGGACATGATATTTGTTCGGCCATTCGACTCTTAATGCCCCCAGGCTTTGCACACATTTATCCCTTAACTATTAAGGGTTCTCGACTCTCGGGTCAACTTTCTACTTCACACACAACAAACAAAATGTCGAGATATCACACATTCAGGGTTCTACCAGTCGATGACCCCACTCTACCCACAAACCACCCCGTTACCCCCACAAACTAACCCTTCTACCGGCCAGCGACATCGTTCTACGAAAAGTAAAGACGGGAACCTGACAGCCTGTAAAAGAAATGGACGTAGCGAAATCTCATTTATATCCGTGGGACTCAAGTCCCACTCTGAGGATACTAAGTACGCTAAAGCGCACTCCGAACAACTTACCCTCCAGGATAAACCAAAGGGTTGAGCCGACTTCAGTCGGTTTTTTCTTCCTCAGAATGGGGATTTAGCTCCACTCTGAACCTGTGTCAATCCATGGTTTGAATCAAGCTTTCAGTACATTGATCATCTCCAACTTGCACACCAAAGGAGGCAATCCATGGTTATGTCCATTTTGTATAACAATATCCAAGCTATAGCGTGCTTTTATTCAAACACTGTAAGAAGCCCGAAAGATTACTTCTTTTTCTCGGTTTTTAGAATGATTGCGAGTCGTGCCTCTCCGTGTCCTTTCCCCAAGATCTTTTTGACTTTGCTCAGAAAATTAAACTTTGGATCGTGGGTTCCGTTGTGGCACTGCGTACAAACAGACGCTGTCACATGTCCACGAATCAGTCCCTTCTTTCCTCCTTGAGCGGCATGCAAGCCACCAATATTATGGCAGTTTTCACATTGAACATTTCCCAGGTGACCGGGTGTTTTGATATTGTACAAGCCACCTGGCTTCTGCCAACCCACGACATGACAACCAATACAGTCGAGATCAAACTGTTTTTTCCGCTTCACCAGGGTGGCAAACGCATTGGCATGACGTGTCTTTTTCCAAAACTGATAGGCTCCTCCATGACAGGTTTTACAGCGATTGGCCCCAATGTAAAAATTACCATGTTTGTCTTTCAGCACAGGCTTGATCAATTGAAGAGCGGCCAGGTTGGCTATTTTGACTTCCTTTTGATAGCGCTTCACACGCTTTACAGCTGTAGGAAACTCAGGCAACGTACTAGAAACAGACAACATCAAGTGAAAAAATCCTCGATGTCCCGAAGCCAGGCTAGGAGGAGCTTGCAATGTCTTTCGATGTATAACCATTTTCTTGAGCAGCTCGTTCGCCTGGCTCTCATAGACCTTAGCAATCGGTGCAAATGCCTTACCTTGCTTGCGCATCTGTGTTGCTTGCTTTTCATATACCTTGACCTGTTTGACCATCGCCTTGAGTGCTTCTTTGCGCTTGGCAGGGGTCTCCACTGCCGACCAAGTTTTACTTTGGGGCCGAAGATACATCGCAAAGATGCCCACCTTTTGACCCTCTTTTGGTGTCGATAACAGAAAAGTCTTGCCCACACGTTGAGGTGGGTCAAAGGCACTGTCCTCACTCCCTTCAATCGCAATATCAATACCTTTGACGCTTGGCAAGACCTGTTGCAAACGAGTCACTCCCAACGTGGACAACAAAACGATCAGGTCTACCTTGGATTTTCGCAACGCAGCGACTTCGCGTTTTGCCGCCGCAAGGGCAGACGTCACACGAAGCTTCCGGGTGCTCCAAAAGGCTTTGCTTTCCGCTTCTTTCTTTTTCCGCTCTACCGCTGGTGTTCCGGCTGGGATCTCAGGATATCCCAGCAACCCAACAAAACCGATACGTCGCTTGCCCACTTGCAAGATCGTGCGTCCTTGAAAGACAGGCTTACCTGTGGACTCATAGACAAGGTTCGCAGACAAAGCCAACATCCCACTTCTCTGCAGTAAAGACTTCAGTTGGTTCAGTCCAAATGTCAGATCAAATGGCCCCACACCCATCACACGCACCCCCATACTCCGAAACAGATCAGCGACCATCTCAGCTTTGAGTTCACTTTGTTTGCGTTTGGCCTTTTTCACCATAAGAGCTTCAAAAAAGAGATTGCCTGCATCGACGGGTAGAACCTGAAGACCCCGATGTTGATAACCCTTCAACAAGGACAGAACACGCCCCAAGCCCCCCAGCATCTCGGCCTGACAGCCGCAGGGTTCAAAGTAGCTTTTCAACCCTCCTGAATAGACCAAAACAGTGCCTTTGAGTTGACCAATGGATATGGGAGGTACAGGCAGCTTATCAAGATAATGATAGGACCACCGAGAGACGGGATGTGTGGTTGCTCCAGCCTTCGGAGCATCGCCTTTCTTAGGTGCTCCACTTTGACTCTGTCCAGAAGTCGTCACTTTCGATGTTGGCTGAGATGATGGTGCTGCCACCACCAAAAATCCACCGAAAAGCAAAGCACAGCATGCGCCAACAATGGGCAAACGTAATGATAGAGAACGCATTTTAATCCCTTGTTTGGTTGGTTTGAAACACACAAAGAAAGTAAGCTGCCTGTCTGGAACACTCTTTCTTGGGCCCATTCGACATGGGTCGCCTGAGCGAGCCAGCAGAAAAGAGAGCGATGGGAACAATCTCTTGCGTTCAGCATTGTGTTTGATAGGCATAATGGATGGTAGGAATGATCTCCTAAAATGATCCGAATCAGAAGTGTAGGCATCTACGGTTTGACACAGGCCGCAACAGAGGCACCTCCCACAGTGATGGTGGCGCACTTGGTTCTCGGGCCCTTTGTACACTGGGAGTCTTTGGTACAAGTGGTTGTACATTCTTTACTTTTTGGATCACACAAACCAGTGCGACAGTCACCGGGAAGTCCGGTGCTGGTGCAAGCATTGCCAGCCGCCTTACGTTTCAGATCGGGAGCCTTGCAGTTTGTATTCACTTTACCGCTGCGTGTCTCCAACTGACAAATCTGTTGTTGATTGCAGTGATCTGGCGACAGACAAGAACCTGCAGCAGGAACACAAGCCCTGGCAGGAGTTCTGTTGTTGAGGTTTAAACGGACAAACGTTGTGGCGCAGATCTGACCGGAGGGACAGTCACTATCCAATGCACAAACGGAGGTACACTTGGAATTCACTGGACCACAGAATGACGTCTGGCAGTCACTGTTAACGAGTTGCTTGAGTGGATCACAAGTTGCCCCAATCGCCTTCTTCTTGATATCGGGCTTGATACAGGTCGTCACCCTTTTCTGTCCAACGATCACGGAGCCACACAGTTGACCTGTAGGACATTCGCTATCCTTCTGACAAGCGACATTACACGCCTTCACCTTGAAGCCCTCTAACGTAATTTCTTTGCAGCGACCCAACACACAATCAGCATCTTTTTCGCAGACAAATGCACACCGTTTTGAGTCGGGATGACACACACCACTTTGACACTCCAACGAGATCTTACCTGTTGGTGTACAGACTGCTCCCCGCGCACTACCACTAGCAACCCGGCATTTCGCGATTACGCTCGATGTTTCGAGTTGTGCTCGACAAACGGAGGGCAAGGCGCAAGCCTTCGCTCGTTTGCAACGACTACCCACAGGCGGGATACAGCCGCGCAGCTTTCTTATCCCATCCACAAGGGTCTGACCACACACGGTACCTGTGGGGCAATGAGAATTATCAGTACAAACGGCTGTGCAAACCTCACGACCGATTTCACAGAATCGATTGGAGCATTCACTCTTAGAGATCGAGAGCTGAGGATTGCAAGACTCACCGATCTTTTTGCTACCAAAAGTACTACCACGGCTACACTTGCGAGAGAGTTTGTTGTTGCTCAACTCCAAACCACAGACAGGCTCAGTGGCTGGACATTCAGCATCGCGGTTGCATGAATTGCCCTTGGGAACACAGGCCCGCGCAAGGATCCCATTGGGCAACGGGATCTTTCCACACAGCGGTCGCTTTGAGTCCGTACAGTCTTTATCCGTCTTGCATGTATTCACACAGATTTGCAGCCCTGGGTGACACAAACTGGTTTGACAATTACCAGGAAATGGTGCTGAGGGAAGGCAGGCTTCTCCAACCTTCTTCGGACGCCCAATCACTGTTCGCAAACACGAATACCTGACAGAAGTCTGAATAAGCGTAGCTCCACAAACCGTTCCCGCAGTACAATCCTTGGATTTGGTACACACAGAGGGTGGTGGGATACAGGCATTGATCGGCTTGTTCAAGATATTGAAGTTGTCGCACACTTCTGTAGAAGAGCAGTCGCTCAGACCTGGAGCACACACACTCAAACACTTCTTGGTGACGGGGTCACACAGATGAGAAGCACACTTGCCCGGGAAGCCATCCAGTGGATCACAAGCTTTCCCAGAGGCGAGATCTTGCAGTCTCTTCACAATGCACGTAGCCACAGGCTTTCCACCCACAAAGTTCACCTGACAGACTTCTCCAGTAGCACAGTCTCTATCGCCACTACAGGACTTTCGTTTGCCCCTCAAGCAAGCCTTAACCGTGGTCGTGATAAATGTAGTATTTCCGCACTCTGCACTGTCTGTGCAGTGTCGATGTGCCGAGCATAAGGCCAAGCAAACGCTGGAGCCACCGCTTTTTCCACAAAGGCCTGTTTGGCAGTCATTGTCTAGCGAGCAAGACTCCCCCACTTTCTTGAGAGTCTTGAGCGCAGGCGCACACTTGTTCACAGCCACCAACCCAACAAGACTGACCTTACAAACCTCACCACTCTGGCAATCGAGATTGTAACGACAAAGAACAGAGCGACAGGCTTGCAAATCGTAAGACTTCTTACTGGCACCAGTACCGGTAGAGATCGTCACAGTGGTGCAACGATAAGAGCCTTTTGGACAGTGAGAGGCCAAGGAACAAAACTGACTACAGCGCAGCGTTTTGGGATCACAAAAGCCTGTTTGACACTGTGGTGTTTGGGCTTTTGGATCGCAGAATTCGCCCAATTTACGAGAAGCAAGAGCTGCTCCACACGTTTGTCGTGGTCGTCCGGAAGAGTCGAGCGAGAACACACACATCTCACCTGATTTGCATGCTCCGTCGTGCAAGCAACCCGATGGCAAAGGCAAACACAAATGAGTTTGATCCGGCCCATTGGCTTGCAATTCACAAGCAAACTGTAGAGGACATGTCGCATCTTTGCCACCTTTGCAAGGTGGAGAGCAAATCTTCTTCGTCGGATGACACAAGTTGCTGCGACAATCGGCATTCGCCTTACAGACAGCTCCTGCTAGCTTCTCTTTGGGATCGGGGGTAACACAGCCCCAGAAGCCTTTCGTCGCATTCTTGAGATACCGACAGACCTGCCCTTTGTCACAATCCGGGTCACCGCTACAATGTTTGTAAGAGCAAATAGGAAAGCCGATGGACTTCTTGCCATTGACACTTGACTCGGCGTTTGGAATCAAACAACGCAGAGGTCGCCGACCTGTGTTGGTGCATTCAGCAATCGCACTGCAAGGATGTGTGCAAACACCATCAGGAAGCAAGCAACTCCCTGTGTCACACTCCGAATCCTTGGTGCAAAGATCACCAATTTTCTTTGTGGCCGTCAGGACTTTGGGACGACAGCGGCTCTCAAGCTTGGCTCCCTGCTCCAAAATTCGACAGGTATTATTCACTTTGGAGGGACACTGAGGCTCTGTTTTGTTCTTCTGACCATTACAACTCAGACCCGTAGATGGCACCGTACAGAGTGTTACATTGATATCGGGCTTTCCGGTAAACTGGATCTTCTCAGCAGTACATTGGAAGCCTTGCTTGCTAGAGCCACATTCAGAAGCAGAGGTGCACAGTGAGGAGCAGCGATTCTTATAGCAAATCCTACTTTTGCAGTCATCATTAGAAGAACAATCCGCACCCAAGATCTTCGCAGTGGGGTTGCTGTCTAGACATCGCATGGAAAACGCGCCGCTGTCATCGGTATGTGGTGAACAGACCCCCATAATGTCCTTACAATCTGCGTTTTTGGTGCATGCCTTGAACAAAAGAACACACATCTTCAAGGTTTGCTTAACACCGCCGACTGTAGTGAGAACGTTGGCACACTTTGCGTCGCCACCTGCGCGAGAACACTCGGAATTCGCTGTACACGGCTTCGAACATTTGAGACCTGAGTTCGTCAGACAAGTATTGCTTCGACAATCTGCATTTGTTTTACAATCTTGTGTATACTCCGCTCCCGATGGATTCTGGCAGCGCAACTCCAGCTTGGTACCTGCTTTGGCAGGAACACAAATATAACCCGTTCGTTGACACTGCTTGTCGGTAGTACAAGGCAAGCCTTCCTTAGGATATTTACAGACCTTAAATTTGAACTTGAGACCAAATCGAGTGATCTCTTCGACTTCACACTGAAAGCCTGTGGCACAATCTGTATTATCAACACAGAATTTGCCACAAAAATCACGACCCACGCAGTAGTTGTGTTTGCAATCACCATCACCAAAACAAGATAGCCCTGGATCTCTCTGACCCACAGCTGTTCGACAACGAGTCACCAGTCTGCTAGCCCCTTGCTGTTGCAAGACACAAAGATTGTTGTTGTTGTTGCCCGTTCCACAATCTTTGTCGCGGTTGCATTCGTTGTCGCTGGCCAAACAAACACCAAAAGTGCCCTGACCAATTTTGACCGACTCACATACTCCACTGACACAATTCTGTACTTTCGAGCAGATCGTAGTACAAACCTTTCGAGTGGGATGACAGGTTCGAGATGCACAATCACCAGGTGCGGCAGCGGCGGGGTTGCAAGGCTCTTTAAACTTCTTACCACCCTTGTTCACGGGCTGACATAAGAGGCCGCCTATTGCATCACTATAAGCACAAACATGGTCAGGCAAAGCAGAACAGTCGAGATTGTTGGTACATGTTGTGGGGCCTTTTTCGGGCTCGGGCTCAGGACCTGCATCAGGCTCAGGACCTGGAGGCTCTGGCCCTGGCTCTGCCTTTGGCTCCGGTCCTGGCTCCGGTCCAAACTTCTCTGGAAACTCATAATCTGTAGGTAACCCAATGCAACGCCCTTTGATGCACTGCTGACCCTTAACCTTACAGTCCGTATTACTACTGCACATATCGGGGGTAACAAGCAGGTTTCTACAGACATTGTCCTTACAGACTTTCTGCCCTCCACATTCTGTATCGTAATAGCACTCTTTTTGGCTACACTGAACAAGAAAGACCATCATCCCCAAAAAAACACTGCCAAAGCAGATACGAACCATAGCTTTTCGAAAGCTCATTGACATCCTCATATTCCAGTCAAAAACAGCACCAACGCAAGATCGCAACGTGAAGCCATCACACCAAAAATCGCTGTCTTTTCAGCGCAATAGCCTGAGACATGCCCGAGGCGAAGAATCGTGATTTATGATCTCTCGGCTCCACCTCACGGTGAGTGAGAGCTTCTTTTTTGCACGAAGTTCGTCGCACATCTGGTAAAATCACCCTTAGCTTAGCGAAGAGTACCGATGAGGTCAATTCTCTAGACTGTTCCTCGACTCTAATCTTGCTACACTCAAAACATCCATCCAACAGTATCAACCCAAGCAATCGACATATGGTCTCATCTGAAGAAATCAATCGGAGAAGAAAATCGGTCCAAAAAAAGTTTTGACAGGTTTTCGAAAGAATGCTATAGAACCGTTTCGTTCGAGAATACGAGTTTTGTTCGAGAACACAAATGAGAGAGAGAACTCTTCTCATGGTGGATGTAGCTCAGCTGGTTAGAGCGCTGGATTGTGATTCCAGAGGTCGCGGGTTCGAAACCCGTCTTCCACCCAAACCCCGGAACAGTTTCCGGGGTTTTTTTGTATCTGTTGGGGGTGGATCATAGGATCTACCCCCAACAGCAGCGACAGTTCCCGAAGGAGAGCACACATGGCAGGAAAATACTATGAGGAGCTCACAGTAGGAGAGAGCCTTACACACAACTTGGGCCGTACCATCACAGAGATGGACAATGTGTTGTTCACCACCATGACAATGAATACCCAGCCCCTCCACCTTGATCAAGCCTTTGCTAGCAAAACGGAATGGGGCCAACGTATTGTCAATGGTATCTTTACCCTTGGACTCGCTGTTGGCCTCACTGTCGCCGACCTAACCGAAGGAACACTCATCGCCAACCTCGGCTATGAAACGATAAAGCATCCCCACCCCATGTTTCATGGTGATACCCTCTATGTTACCACCGAGGTCGTCAACAAACGCGAATCCAAATCTCGCCCCAACTGCGGCATCGTTCGCTTTCGACATATCGGACGCAATCAGAACGGAACCATCGTTATCGACTTCGAACGCAGCGCACTCATGAAGAAACGTGCTTAACACAAGCGAAACAAGCGAAATCTACTGTATATTCGTGGGACCAAACAAGCTATAAATCAAACCCAAGGTATCGTATCGGAACGTTTTTTCTAGTAAAACAGTATCGTATTGGAACGTTTTTTCTAGTAACACAGGGATTACAGTTTTGCCGCTTTTTTGAGTAGGTCGATGACACGGCTGGAGTAGCCGTATTCATTGTCGTACCAGGATAGAGTTTTGACCATGGTGCCGGAGTCACCTCCGATCAGCTGGGTGGCCGCCCCATCAAAGATCGAAGAGTAGGGGCTCCCGAGGATATCGCTAGAGACAATGGGATCTTCGGTATAATCCAAAATGCCGGCCATAGCTCCACTCGCAGCAGCCTTCATGGCAGCATTGACTTCTTCCACAGTTACTTTGCGAGAGAGTACAGAGACCAGATCGACCATGGAGCCATCTGGGACAGGAACACGAACAGCCATCCCGTCGATCTTTCCTTGAAGTGCAGGAAAGACCTTCCCTGTGGCCTTGGCAGCACCTGTGGTTGTAGGGATAATGTTTGCTGCCGCTGCACGCGCACGCCGGAGATCACTGTGAGGAGCATCCACAACACGTTGATCGTTGGTATAGGCATGAATGGTAGTCATCAAGGCTTGCTCAATACCAAAGTTATCATGCAGTACTTTGGCCATGGGAGCCAGACAGTTGGTCGTACACGAAGCGTTAGAGATAATGCGGTCTGACGCTTTCAACTCGTCATCGTTCACACCCAACACAATGGTAGCATCAATGGCGTCTTTGGCAGGAACAGTCAAAAGAACCTTTTTGGCACCTGCCTCCAAGTGCCCTTCGATTTGAGCACGTTTACGAAACACACCGGTCGCTTCGATCACAATGTCAATCTTGTTCTCTTTCCAAGGCAGATCCGTAAGTTGACGTTCTGACAACATCTTAACGGGGTTCATCCCTTCCACATGAAGGAAGCCGCCTTCAAACTTCACATCTTTGCCAAACCGGCCAAAGACAGAGTCGTATTTCAACAAATGGACGAGACCATTGTGATCACCGATATCATTGATCCCAACGATCTCAATATCAGAGTGTTGCTCTGCAACAATTCGAAAGACAGCTCGACCAATTCGACCAAATCCATTGATTCCAACACGAATGCTCATCTCTCACCTCTTCTTTTTCAATGTTTTTTAGAAATATCGCATGACACTGCACAGTGCAACAACATCGAGAAACAAAATGTCCTTATGGAAAAGCGGGAATCGCGACTACATCGCGACTACATCGCGACTACGATTGGAGCATCACTTCGACTTGCCCCACACGCATACCACGTTTACGAAGTTGTTCTTCCAGTTGAGGCAATCGCTCTAGCAACAGTGCTTCAGCTTCTTTGCTTTTTGCAATTAAGGAGGCCGAAACCAGACCTCCAGCCAGAGACAATCGGATCTGTAGTCCTCCCAAAATATCCTCTTTTAATTCGATCCAGAAGTTGCAAGCCCCGGCCATCTGTTGCCCCACAAGGACCTGCTTTCCCATCGATTGTAACAAGTCATCAGGACTTCGAGAGGTTCGAGCCGAGACCAAAGCCTCTGAACCAGAGCTTGTAGATGCTGGAAGTTGCAGAGGCACTCGTTGGACAGAAGGTGGCTTGAACAACACAGAAGGCTGCTGCTGCAAAGGTGCCAGTGCCTCCGCCGCATACTCTTGATGCTTTTGGTCTCTCAGGGTTTTCTTGACGGCTCTAGGCAAGCGTCGTCGGGCTTTCCGGGCCATCTCTATGTGGCATCTCGTAAGAATGAACGCGAGATAACGATCCGTTGGATCTCGCTGGTTCCTTCATAAATCGTGGTCACCCGACAATCGCGAAACAGGCGTTCCACAGGATAGTCATCTGTACAACCATCTTCTCCCAATAAGTTAACAGCTTCCTGACAGATCTTATTTGCAGTTTCCGTACTAAAAGCCTTTGCCATCGCTGCTTTTGCAGAGAAGGGCACACCATTGTCTTTGCGCCATGCCGCACGTAAGATCATTAAGCGCGCCGCAACAAATTCAGCCTTCATCTGAGCTAAGCGACCCTTTTCAAAAGCTCCCAGGCGGTGAGAATGCACTTGGTAATACCGTTCGACGACGTCAATCGCAGCACGAGCAATACCGAGGGCTTGTGATGCAACACCAATACGTCCACCATCAAGAGCTTGCATCGCGATTCGAAAGCCACGGCCTGTCTCACCCAACAATCGCTCTTTTGGGATATGGCAATCCTCAAAGTTGAGAGACACAGTTGGGCTGGCTCGCAATCCCATCTTTTCTTCTTTCCGACCGACAGAAAACCCTGGATCGCTTGGCTCCACAAGGAACGCACTCATACCACGTGTTCCTTCTCCTTCTCCAGTGCGTGCCCAAACAACAAAGACGCCGGCATAAGGGCCCGAAGAGATCCAACTCTTTTCGCCATGGATCACGACGTCTGGATCTCTGTACTCCGCACGTGTTCGCAGAGCGCCCGCATCCGAACCAGCTCCCGGCTCAGACAATGCAAACGAACCGGCGGCAAATTCACCACTCAGCAGAGGGGGAAGATATCTCTCTTGTTGTTCAGGAGTACCCAGCCGCGCGATGGTCTCAGCGACCATACTGGTCACTGCAATTGTCACTGCTGTGGAGCTACAAGCCGCTGCGATCTCTGTGATGGCCAACGCATACGATACGGTTGAAGCACCAGGTCCACCAAGCTCTTTGGGGACGGTAAGCCCTGTCAATCCAGTACGTGCACAAGCTCTCACTGCGCTCTCCGGAAAACTCGGCTCTCGATCCCACTTTGCTGCATAAGGTGCCACGTATTCCGCAGCAAATCTCGCCGCTCGCCGACGTATTGTCTCTTGCTCTTCTGTCCAGGTAAAATCCATGCTGTCACTCCAACGGGAAGATAAAATGATACCCGAACCTATGTAATACAAAAGTGAGTCAGAGACAATGAGCGGAGTGTTGTGACTAAAGAACGTGAAAAAGTCCCCATGTCGCGATGATGGGAGTCCATGCGGCGAGTACGATGAGTAAGATCGCGAGCTGTCGTGTCGCGTTCTGTGTGGGATCAAAGCGCTGAAGGTTGAATCGACCATAATGAAAGAGAAGCCAGAGGTGTAGTAGATAAACCATGCCAAAAGGCAACAACTGACAGAGAAGGATGAACACCAAC
Organism: Myxococcales bacterium; assembly: GCA_027005175.1. GTDB lineage: Bacteria > Myxococcota_C > UBA6777 > UBA6777 > UBA6777 > M3003. The sequence goes on along the minus strand of JALTMC010000633.1, from coordinate 632 downwards.
AGAATTGGAATCTTGGAAGCTTGCTCCAAAGCGAGGGCGAGGAGGATCCCTTCACCCAGGCCGAGCCAAAAAACAACGCGAAAGAAACGCCAACGTAAGAATTCATCGTTCCAGTGCTTCCACTCTGCGGGGCTAAGGCTGGGCTTTCGCATAGCAAACCCTTTGTTTTCACTCGACTCCTTACGCAGTCGCTGAAAAGCCAAATGAACCTGCCAGCTAAAGTAAACAAAAGGTAGGATACCGAGACCCATAAAAATCATCAAAAATTTCATATATGTTATTACCTCATGGATCGTATCTCTTGCGTTTGACAGTCTAAGGAAAAGAAAGTAGTCTAGATCACTCGATGGACAGCCCTATCAAGGAGAAACTTTTTACTCTTTGAGCACAACCACTTGGACCTACTCGCCATGATATATTTAAGCAAATTTTCTGTGATTGTAAATACGCAAACAGATCACTTGATTTTGTATTCTTTCGTACTACATCCTTCACTTGGCATGGTAAACGATAGGGAAGCAATTTCTTCACTTGGCATGGTGAACGATAGGGAAGCAAGGCTTTGACAGCAATAGCTACCATAGCCCATCGTCTTTATTCGGTGTCACAGTTGAAACTGTATGAACAGTGTC
>JALTMC010000632.1 GCA_027005175.1 Myxococcales bacterium | reverse complement strand
CCAGAAAACCGACTCAGCGAAACCGCACTCGGATACCAACCACAACATTGATCCAAGATGGAATGTATGGCACCGTGTGGAAACCACCACTTCTGTTCCACGCCAAAGACGATGGGGAAAATCATGAGTGAGAGCCAACCTGCCGCCCAAAAACCAAAGAGATATTGGAACAAACGAGGCCAGGAAGGAGAGCATAGCTATGATGTGATCGTCATAGGCTCAGGGATTGGAGGAATGACATCAGCCGCCTTGCTAGCAAAGCTTGGACATCGTGTCCTCGTCTTGGAGCAACATTATGTTCCGGGCGGTTTTACACATATGTTCAGCCGCAAAAACTATACCTGGGATGTGGGAGTTCATGCTGTTGGTGAAGTCACACCTCACAGTATGACAGGCAGACTGCTTGCGTACCTGACTGATGGAGAGCTGAAATGGAACTCCTTGGGACCTGTTTATGATGAGTTCTATTACCCGGATGGATTTCGCATCGACTTCCCGGACTCTCCACAACAATTTCACGCGAACTTACTCGAAGCCTTTCCGGCGGAGGAAGAGGCGATCAACCGGTATCTACAGCTTGTGCGCGAAGTCTCTTCGGGAATGCGTGGCTACTATATGGCCCGTGTAACATCAGGGATTATGGGCAAAGTCGCGGACTGGGCGCTGGCTCGAAAAGCACAGAGATTTTTTGAGAAGCCCACACAAGAGATCCTTGAGTCCCTCACCGACAACCCCAAGCTCAGGGCTGTTTTTGTAGCCCAATGGGGATACTACGGCTCCCCTCCAAGTCGTTCGTGCTTTGCCATTCAAGCCTTGGTGACCAAGCATTTCTTGTACGGTGCCTACTACCCTGTCGGTGGCTCGAAGCGAATCGCCGACAGCCTACTCAAAACAGTTGCCGACCAAGGAGGGTGGACACGCATCGCCACAGACGTCGAATCCATCACCATCGAGAAGGGGCGCGCAGTGGGTGTTACATTGTCCAACGGAGAAGACATCCGAGCCCCCATGGTGATCAGCGCAGCGGGCATTGCCTCCACCATCAAAAGGCTACTTCCTGAAGAATACCAATCAGCCTCATGGGCAAAAGAGATCCTGGCGTTGCCACCCGCTGCCGCCCATGTCTGCTTGTATTTAGGCTTCAAAGGAGACATCACAAAAGCCGGCGCTAGCCCCGCCAACAAATGGTTCTACCAAAGCTGGGATACCGAGTTAGGAGAATGGGAAGTCACACCCGAGCAAGAGGTCCCACCTGCAGCGGTCTTGTATTGCAGCTTCCCTTCACTCAAAGATCCCCACCATGATCCTGGACCCGACATCCGACATACCGGAGAGGTCGTCACCTTTGTTCCTTGGGAGGTCTTCCAACCCTGGCAAGGCACGTCATGGAAAAAGCGCGGCGATGACTACAATGCCTTTAAAGACAAGCTCGAAAAAGCTATCCTTGAGCAGTTTCTGGAAAATATGCCCGAACTACGCTCAATGCTCGACCATATCGAGCTCTCTACCCCCCTCTCTACAGACACATTCTGTCGCCCCATGCGAGGTTCCATCTATGGGTTGGAGCCCACACCAGAGCGATTTAAGAACAACCATCTGCGTGCCAAATCCCCCATCCCTGGACTCTACTTTTCAGGAAGTGAGGTCTCATCGGTCGGTGTGATTGGGGCAATGATGGGTGGTGTGCTCGCCGCCACCGCCGCAGAACCACGCGCCATGATGCGATTGATGAAGAAAATCGGAAAAAGACAAACACCCGAATCCTGATCATTCATGAATCCTTCGCGCAAACCAGCCATCCTAATCGCTGCTATTCCGGTGAAGTCTTATCCAAAACGCTGCTATTCCGGTCAAGTCTTACCCAAAACGCTGCTATTCCGGTCAAGTCTTACCCAAAACGCTGCGACCCCGGTTAAGTCCTGCCCAAAACGCTGCTATTCCGGTGAAGTCCTGCCAAGAAGACTGCTATTCCGGTTGATTCCTGCCCAAGAAGGCCCGAACAGCGACAGCGATATGATCGTCACGAAAACCGAACTCATCAAACACGATTTGTGTCTCTATTTTTTTATGTTGGCCCAGAGGGAGTTGGACCCTGTCCAGGTTAAAGAGTTCGAAAGGTTTCTCACGAAGTCGCTCATTGATGGAGTGGGTTAGTTCTTTCTCAATGACAGCAAGGTTGTGTTTAATTTTGTTCCAGATCTCTTTGCCTACTCCTGCACTGAGGAGTCCTGAAAGAGAACTTGAGCTAACCTCCATTCGAAGGGAAGACAATGTAAAGATCGCATACCCTTTGGAGCCTTGGGCAAAGAGTTCGACACGAATCGATGGAGAAGACAAGCGAAAAGGTACATCAAGTTCTCCCTTTCCGATCAAAGGAGCGGCAAACTGAAGTTTGAAGTCGTTGGAGATCCCCACGTTGGGAATGCCCTGTCCCTCTTCGATACGCAATGTAAAATCATGCAGCGTGAGAGGACCACCGATTTTAAAAGAAAACGGTCCAGTCTGTTGCTCTACATACCGCTCAATTGTATAACTGTAGTTGAGTTCAGCCAGAATGATATCGATGGCTGCCTGTGTGAGAACGCCTTGAAATGTACACAACAGAGGGAGAGCAAACCGTCGAGAAGGAACGGACATGAGAAATCTCCTCAAACACCGTGAGTTCAGCAAATGATGATGACCACTGGTCAGATCGGTAAAGTGCAGTTAATATAGGCGCGATCAACAAGAAAACCAAGGAGCAATGAGGTCAATGTCCCCACTCCATCCGGACTTCGTCCTGTAGATTCTGCCGACCCCGCGAGCGGAAGGAAGAGGAAACGACCACAACATAAGAGGTTTTTTCTGATGACAACATATCGGCACTCACAAACAGCGTGGTGGCTTATTATCGTATTGATGTTTTTTGTAATCTTGCCCATAGTCATAGTTTATGTGAAAACCCCTGCGGGTATGCCAACCGGGCTCATGCTTCTGCTACCCGGTGTCTTTCTACTTTTGATCCCTCTCTTTTACCGGTTAACTGTTGAAGTCACAGAGACTCATATCAATGTCATCTTTGGAGTCGGCTTAATCAAACGGAAGATCCTATTGTCCGAGATACAATCCTGTGAGGCAGTGACCAACAAGTGGTACTGGGGTTGGGGGATTCGATACATTGGCGAAGGCTGGATGTGGAATATCACAGGTCTCAAAGGCGTTCGGCTCCACTACAATGATGGAAGGTCATTCCGTATCGGTACGGACCAACCTGACAAACTACAAATGGCGATCACATCTCGCCTGAAAGCATCGAAAGAGCGAGTATGATACAAGAAACAAATCACGTTCAAATGGCGACTCATCTCACCTGAAAGCATAGAAGAGCGAGTATGATACAAGAAACAAATCACGTTCAAATGGCGAACTCATCTCACCTGAAAGCATAGAAGAGTATGACACAAGAAATTCAGGATACAGACATTTACGATGTCCTTGGTGAAGCAGGATTCACAA
>JALTMC010000631.1 GCA_027005175.1 Myxococcales bacterium | reverse complement strand
AAAGCTGCGTGGCCGTCCCTTGGTGGGTCCTAAGATGCAGCTGCATATACGACGTGCCAAGCTCGCTTGGTGGGGGAAGGTTCAGCCATCCACCTGGACCTATCTCTTTCTCGTGTTGTGGGGATTGCTTGGTCTCTTACTTTGGAACTCTCGATTCTTCCGGACATGGATACGTATGTCTCTGTTGGTCTTTGGGCTCCTTGGCGCAGCTTTAACCTTCATGCTGACTTTAACCAAATTCCCCGAACCTCCTGGCAATGCAAATATCTTCTTCTATCATCCACTGCATTGGTATGTGTGGTGGAAGTTGGGCACAAAGCGGTGGTCTGCTTCACCCTTGTGGCGAGTCCGAATTCGATGGTACTTTGCCATCCATACCGGAGGAGCGCTGCTCTATCTGTTGCTCAAACTGCTTGGGGCTGTTCCCCTTCAACTCAATCTGCACTTTATTTTGCTGGTTGCTGTTACGTTCGGCCTTACCACTGCACAAATGTGGCGTAACTTCGACTGGGGCGTCGTACAGACCCACGATAAGAGCGAATGATAAGTAGGGGCTGCAACCCTGTGAGCCTTCCATGTCCCAAGCGTCGTACAGACCCACGATAAGAGCGAATGATAAGAGCGAATGATAAGAGCGAATGATTCCAGAACTTAGTAAGGAGCTAGTATGAGCCGATATGTGATGGCCATTGATCAGGGCACGACTGGATCGACTGTTGTTATTTTGAGTGAATCTCTAGAGATCTGTGGCAAGGCGTCTTGTGAGTTTCCACAGATCTATCCACAAGCGGGCTGGGTGGAGCACGACCCCGAAGACGTCTGGAACTCTGTGCTCACGGCGATGAAGGGGGCACTGGAGGCTGCAAAGCTGGAGGGCTCTGCGATCTCTGCCATTGGGATCACAAACCAGCGCGAGACGAGCTTGTTTTGGGATCGAGCGACCCATAAGCCGATTCACAATGCGATCGTTTGGCAGTGTCGGCGAACTGCGGACATCTGTACGGAACTCAAAGGCGAAGGACTTGAACCTCTGTACAAGGAGAAGACAGGCTTGGTGTTGGATCCTTATTTTTCAGGAACCAAAGCACGATGGGTGTTAGAGCAAGATGAATCCTGGATGCGGCGTGCCCGGGCAGGAGAGCTGGCCTTTGGAACCATTGATACCTACTTGGTCTGGCGTTTGAGTGGAGGCCAGGCTCATGTCACGGATGTAAGCAATGCATCACGTACATTGATGATGGATATCCACTCCCTTGCGTGGTCCGATGAGCTGCTGGAACCACTGGGGGTGCCACGCGCGGTCTTACCTGAAATTCGGGGCAATGCTGAGGTGTATGGACACACGGTACCCACAGGGCCGCTGCCTGCTGGTATTCCTATTGCAGGGATGGCGGGCGACCAACAGGCTGCTTTGTTTGGGCAGGCGTGCTTTCAAGTAGGAGAAGCAAAATGTACGTATGGTACGGGGGCTTTCCTACTTGTTAATACCGGCTCCGAGGTTGTTCCCTCCCAACAAGGCTTGCTCACCACAGTCGCTTGGCGTTTGGGTGATACCACCACCTATGCTCTGGAAGGTAGTGTGTTTATTGCAGGTGCTGCGGTTCAGTGGTTGCGTGATGAACTGCAGATCATTGATACGAGCCCAGAGGTGGAAGCGCTCGCAGCTTCGGTTCCTGATAGTGGTGGCGTTGTGTTTGTTCCGGCACTGGCTGGTTTGGGAGCACCCCACTGGCGTGCCGATGCCCGAGGTATGATCTGGGGCCTGACGCGAGGCTCGAACCGGGCTCATATTGCTCGCGCAACTCTCGAAGGAGTTGCATTTATGACGCACGATGTTTTGCAGTCCATGTCGGACGATCTGGGGCGACCTCTTGGTACCCTCAAGGTGGACGGTGGAGCTTCTATGAATGGACTGTTGATGCAGTTCCAAGCCGACCTGTTGCAAAGCCAAATCGTACGACCCGAGATGATCGAAACTACCGCGCTTGGGGCTGCCTTCCTCGCAGGTCTTGGTGCAGGTATCTGGTCTTCCACCGACGATATTCTCGGAGTTTGGCGTGAGGATGTACACTTTGATCCGAATATGAATGATGTGACTCGGCAGCAACACCTCGAACACTGGTATAAAGCTGTTGCCATGGCCTAGTCGTCGGTTCCTGTGATAAAGCTGTTGTCATGGCTTCGTCGTCGGTTTCTGTGATAAAGCTGTTGTCATGGCCTGGTCGTTGATTCCCGTTGTTTTTTCAAGAGTGCAAAATCTGAACCCAGATTTTGATTGGGTTGTGGCATGGTAGGCTACGGTGAATCTGTGTTCACCGACACTACTACAGGATGTTATTGCAACAAAAAAGAAAACTATTCGTAACTCCAGACTGTTTCGTTTCATTGGTTTGAAGAAAAGCCAAGCCAATGACGACAAGTGGATGTATACGAAGTTTGGACACATAAGGAGCAAGAGAATGGAAACGCGACAACGAGCAAGCAAAGAACAAGCTCGAACAGGATTGCAGCACTGGGCAGCTGTTTTGGTAAGTTGTTTGTGCATGTTCGGTTGGTTATCGTCATCCCAGGCGACGTCTGTGATTCAGCTCTCTGAAGCGCAGATGATCGAGATGTCGAGTTTGATCGTGCGTGGAAAGGTTGTAAGTCAGCGTTATGCTAAGGGACCCAACGGTATGGGGGTTGTCACACTGGTCACCGTTCAGGTTTTGGAAGAAGTGTTGGGACGAACAGCACCGAAACAAGTGATTATCCGTCATTTTGGTGGCAAAATAGGTGGTCGAGATATCCGTATGATCGGTGGGCCTCGCTTTACAACAGGCAACGAAGTCCTGGTGTTTTTGCAATCGTCGAAGTATCTGCCCAAGGGCGAGTATCTGTTGATCGGGTTGACGCAAGGAAAGTGGATTGTACAACGTGCCGATACCAAAGCAGGTTCTGCTCCCTCCCAGGCTCCAGCACAGAGTGTCGAGCCAGTGGTTGTTCGATCCCTCAACGGTGTTCAGTTGTTCAAACACAATGGCCAGCCTTTGCAAGCTCACAATCATGTCGGTGACAATCATGCGGTGAAGTCAAACCGTCAGACTTTGGCAGCAATGACACAGCGACTGCGCAAGTCTTGGAGTGCAATTCAGCTACGTCGAAAGAATCGTGTTTTGATGCTACCTCGACCAGCACCAAAGAAGACGAAGGTTGTTTTGCCAAAGACAAAAGTGAAAATGCTCAAGAACGTGAAGCTTTTGAATCCGCAAGTCCGCACACCTGTCCGCACAAGCCCACCACAGAAACGAAAGAAGTAGTTTCGGTCTGTTGAACCGTGGGGCTTACCTCCCACTCTGAAGACGAAAGCCTGGCTGAAGCCGACTCAGGGGGTTCGGTTTGCCCGAAGACAAACGATTCTAAGTGCCCTTCAAAGGGTTCTAGGACCACGGATATGCTCTGCCTCTGAGAGTAGGGGTCCAGCCTCAGGGACATGTTCTGCCCCTCAGAGTGGTGGGGCAGCCCCGGGGACATGTTCTGCTCCTCAGAGTGGTGGGGCAGCCCCAGGGACATGATCCATCTGTATCTGTCTTTGTGGAATACATCGAGTTTTTGGAACGATTCATATCTTACCCATGTTGGGTGTTATAAAGTTTGTAGGTAGAGGAGCAAGTATATGCAGGTTTCACTGTGGAGAGAATGGCAAAAAGTCCTTGGGGTGAGTATTGTATTGGTCCTGGCAGTCTTGAGTTGGCATTCGACAAGCTGGGCTTGGCAAGCTCAGTTAGTAGGGGGGCGGTGTAAAGGTTCAGGGGAACGGTGTAACAGTACGATCGGAAATGCCGGTGGTCGAGGTGCTTGTTGTGACCCTCTACGCAATGCGATCCAGTGTGCAAAAAGTAATCCTTGTACAGGTGGCAAGCCTTACAAGTGGGCAGAGTCCAAGTATGCACAAGGTCTTCAATGGTCGATTAATATTAACAATATGGCGGGTCAGTCTGGCTACCGGGGGCTTACGGAAGCAGGGATTATCGGTGCGATGAAGACAGCTTGGGACGCCTGGACCAAGCAGAAGTGCACAGGTTTCCGGCACAAGTATGTCAGTACAACCAGTAGCTTCATGAGTTACCGTGATGGTAAAAATCTTCTCTTTTTGGCCACACCGAGTCAGTGGGCGCAGATGGGGGCTGGTCCAAGTACTTTAGCCTTCACAAGGCCGGTTACAGATCGCAATGCAAATCTGATTGACTCTGATATCGCTTTCAACCCCACACCGGGTGGGGGAGGGGTATGGAAGATTGGAAGGAATACGCAACGCTTTCAGCAAGATATTACCCATATTGCAGCGCACGAGATCGGTCATGCTATTGGCTTTGCTCACTCTGCCCAACAAAAATTCTTAATGTACTTTGCCAGCCGCCCCGGTCCATTTCCGGGGTTAGACCAGGACGATATCGATGGTTTGTGCCAGACGTATCCCAGGAAGAACTGTACTTCTGACAGTGACTGTGGGACCTGTCTCTCTTGCCAAAACAAGCAGTGTTTGCCGAAGAATGTTCCCTTGGCTGCCAAGACCTGTAAACCTTGCTCAAAGCCCAGTGATTGCGGCAACACAGCTACCAATATCTGCATCCGAACCAAGGCGGGAAATCGCTGTGCACAACAGTGCAATGGTGGTTGTTGTCCCAAAGGGTACCGCTGTCAGGACTTTGGTGTGAACAGGGCTTGTATTCCCGATGATGGTAATTGCCCATCTGTTCGATGTGGTGGTGATGGAGATTGTGGACCGGGTGAGATCTGCTCGGGTGGTTCTTGTAGCCCAAAGCCTGTAACACGAAAGCCCAAAACTTGTGGAGCTTGTAGCAGCGATGCACAATGCGGTGCTGGGCTAAAATGTATCCAGTTTTCCGACGGTAAGTCACGTTGTATTCAGAAGTGTGAGTCTGACAACTTCTGTCCTGCTGGATTTAACTGTGCTTCGACATTGGGAGGTCGATACTGTATTGCTCCCGATGGCTTCTGTCCGTGTACCTCTGATTCTGAATGTCTGCAGGGGGAAGCTTGCAAGGCGGCTGTATGTCGGCCTGCCATCTGCAAATACGGTTGCCAGTGCAAAATAGACGGTCACTGTGACAAGGGTTACAAGTGTATTCAAGGGCAGGACGGTAAAGGTACCTGCTCCAAACCTTGTGGTGGTAGCGCAGCTTATCCTGCCGGGGCTCCCGGCAGTAGCTGCAATGGTAGACAGTGTTCCCTGGGGGCGCGATGTTATCAAATGGGTGGCAATACGGTCTGTATGGCCCCCTGCGGGAGTGGAGGTTCGTGTCCCAATGGCGGTCGTTGCTATCGGTTGGGGGGGCAGCAGCTCTGTCTGTGTCAAGGGTCCAGTGAATGCAAGAGTGGACAAGCTTGCAACAAGTCTATCCTCGGCCAGTTTGGCGGTGGAGCCTGTGCTCCTGCTAGTGCGAACTCTCAATGCGATAAGGGTTTTACCTGTAGTGAAGTCAGCCGAGGTGTGGAACTTTGTGTTCCCAATTCTTCGGGAGGTCCGGGCGGTGATTGTCTCAATGGCAAATGCAAAAATGGCCTGTTGTGCTTGGGTGTTCCAGGCTCTCCTAAGGGGGTATGCTTTGAAGATTGTACACAAAGCAAACAGTGTCAACTCGGTGGAGCTTGTATCCTTCGAGCAGGACAGGGACGTACTTTCTGCGGGTGTCGAAATAAGAGCGATTGCAAAGCAGGACAAACTTGCAAGCAGGTTGGCTCTGGTGTGACGGTTTGTACAGCCGCCAGCGCGACAACTTGCAACAAGAACGGCTCTTGTGAAGCGGCCAATGGTGAGAATTGCTCCAACTGTGCAGATTGTCTGTGTCAAAATGGTGCAAAATGCGACAACAGCGGCGTTTGTAGAAGCGCATCCTGTGGAAATAACACGTGTGAGCGCGACAAAGGCGAAGATTGCGGCACCTGTGCCGGTGATTGCAAATGCGATGGTGGCAAAACTTGTGAAGGTGGTCGCTGTGTGTTGAGGTGTGGTAACGGTACTTGTGAGCGCGATAAGCTTGAAGACTGTGGAACGTGCCCCCAAGATTGCAAATGCGATGGTGGAAAAGTTTGTAGTGACAGTCGCTGTATTAATCCGCCACAAAGTTGTGGCAACGGCACTTGTGAACGCGATAAGCTCGAAGATTGCGGTACTTGTGCCAAAGATTGTATATGTGACAGCGGCCGTGTCTGTCAACAAAATCGCTGTGTGGTTGCTACAGGAGCTAGCAAAAATAACAACAATAACAAGAGTGTCAACAAAGGAGATGGTGGTGTGAGTAGTGATGATGATCCAATTCCTCCTCCGCAGGCTTGTGGTTGTGAAGCAGATAATGGTCTCTCTCTCTCCGTCTTCTTGTGGTTTGGTTTGTTGTTCCTTGGATTGTTCGGTCGGCGACGCCACTCCTTTTAGTTGGCAAGACATTCCTTTCAACTGGAACGCAGAGCGGAGAGAGATATGAGCACACGACGGAGACCACGGTGGTTCCGTAATCTTGGGACCATTGTTGGAGTGTGGCTGATGCTGGGTTCCGTGCAGGCTATGGCCTGGCAACCTGAGGTTGATGGTGGAACTTGTAAAAATACGGGAGTGTCTTGCTCTGGAACCATTGGAAATTCGGGCCAGCGTCGAGGGGCTTGTTGTGACCCTGCACAGGCGAGCCAACTTCAGACCTGCGCGAGCACGAATCCATGTGTGGGGGGGGCCAGTTACAAGTGGCCCATTGGTACACCAGTCTCCTGGTGGATCAATCTCAACAACATGGCGGGGCAGGCAGGTTTTCGCGGAAGCACCGGGCAGCAAATCATCGACGCCATTAAAAAAGGCTGGGCAGCCTGGCAAAAACCAGGTTGTACTGCATTTACGCAGAGCTATCGTGGGACGACCACCGATCTTCCCTCCTCCCTGTCTCGTCGTGTCGACAACAAAGTTGTGATGTATTTGGCAAATCCAAGCCAGTGGGCTCAGTTGGGGCAAGGCTCTTCCACCCTGGCTTTTTCGTCTCCAGTGACCCGAAACGGTGGTACCTTGGTGGATGCAGATATCGTATTCAATCCCAGTCCCCAACGTGGCTGGACATCGGTAAATCCTGGACGAAATGATACAGATATTGCTGCAGTAACAGCGCACGAAGCAGGTCACTCCATTGGCTTTGCTCATTCTGCTGTTCGAGGGGCCTTGCTGTTTTATATCAGCAAGTCTGGAGCGTTTCCCGGTCTAAGCCAAGACGACATCAATGCTGTTTGTTTTACTTACCCCGGAAAATGCAACCAGGATGCTGATTGTGGGAGCAAGTGTCTGCGGTGTGTGAGCGGTAAGTGTACTCTGAAAGTGATCGCGCCTGTTCGCAATCTGTGTAAGCCTTGCACCAAGCCTTCGGATTGTGGTGGAGCGAATGATATCTGTATCCGAACCAAGGAGGGGAATCGATGTGCGCAAGATTGCTCTCAGGGTGGATGTTGTCCCAGCGGCTATCGTTGTTCGGATGTAGGCTCTGGTGGAAAGATGTGTTTGCGCGACACTGGAAAGTGTGATCCGATTCCATGCAGTGCCTCCAAACCATGTCTTGGTCCAGGAGAGAGCTGTCAGGGTGGGACCTGCAAGCCTACACCTGTCGCTGTTGCGCCAACGTCTTGTAAAACATGTACCTCAAACAGCAACTGTGGTGGTGGCAAAAACTCTTGCTTCCGTTTTCCCGATGGGAACAGTCGATGTGCACAGCCTTGTGTCGCCGATAACTTTTGTCCCACAGGGTATTTTTGTCAGGGAACCAGCAGCGGACGCTATTGTTTCCCCACCGATCTTATCTGTCCTTGCAAATCCAATACGGACTGTCAAAAAGGTGAGGCCTGTCGCAGCGGCTTGTGCCGACCGAGCGTCTGCAAGTACGGATGTCGCTGTAGTGATGCTGCACCTTGTGACTCTCCTTACCAGTGTCTACAAACTCAATCCGGTGGTCTGTGCTTTCAGATCTGTGCAGGCAGCGTCGGTGGAACCGGGACAAAGTTCCCTACAGGGGTGCCCGGCAGCGCCTGTAAAAATCAAACCTGTACACTGGGGGCTTCTTGCCTTCGTACACGCACAGGCACGATCTGTTTGAAAGCCTGTACCAGCAATGCGACGTGCTCTAGCACAGGCGGAAGATGTTATGACTTTTCTCGACAAGGTGGTCCAAAACAGTTGTTTTGTGCCTGTCGAACAGATAGTGAGTGCCTCAGTGGTCATGCCTGTAACAAAACTGTTTTGGGACAGGCTGGAGCTTGTGCTCCCAAGTCGGGTGGAACCACGGTGACAAAGTGTGAAGTCAACTATAAATGTGAGCCTGTCCAGGCTGGAAGTAAGGTCAGCCTTTGTCGACCCTTGCCGACACGTAAAGTCGGTGAATCGTGCGGTACTGCTACCACACAGTGTCTTCCCGATTTGGCTTGTGTTACCAATCCATCAACATCCAAAGGTATTTGCTTGGAGAAGTGTCCAGCCGATCGAAAATGCAAATCGGGCGGTGCTTGCGTGATCCAGACAGGCAGCGGCATCTTGTGTGGATGTGGATTGAATTCCCAGTGTGGAAGTGGCCAGTTCTGTAACAAGATTCTCGGTACGGTAGGGTTGTGTGCCAAGGCCAATCCGGCAGATTGCGGGAATGGGACTTGTGATGTGAACAAAGGTGAGAACTGCTCGACCTGTGCGAAAGATTGCAAGTGTGGTAACAGCCAAACATGCAATAGCGGTAGCTGCAAAGCTGTTCAACTGTGTGGGAATGGCAAGTGTGATACGGGGTCGGGAGAGACCTGCTCTTCCTGTCCGGCAGATTGCAAATGTCCAACAGGACAGGGCTGTGCGAGCGGTCGTTGTGTGCCACAAGCAAAAAACTGTGGAAACAAGACCTGTGAGCGTGCAAAAGGTGAAGATTGCGGAACCTGCGCTAGCGATTGCAAATGCGATACTGGCAGGGTTTGTAAGAATAACCGTTGCGTTGTGAATAGCTCATGTGGAAATGGTACTTGTGAGCGTGGTAAGCTCGAAGACTGTGGTACCTGTCCTCAAGATTGTCGTTGTGATGGTGGCAAGGTTTGTGTTCAGAGTCGATGTGTTGCACCCCCCGATACCTGTGGCAACAAAGCCTGTGAATCCAACAAAGGCGAAACCTGTACCTCTTGCATAAAGGACTGCTCTTGCGGTGTGGGCTTGGTCTGCAACGCTGGTAAGTGCGAGCAGCCATCAAAATCTTGTGGCAATGGCTCCTGTGAAGCCAACAAAGGTGAGGGTTGTGGTACCTGTTTAAAAGATTGTCCCTGTACCAATGGAAAAAGCTGTCAAAGCAATCAATGTGTTGGTGGGACGAACAACAATAGCAATGGCAAAAAATTGAATTGTTCGGCAGATGACCAGATCGAGGTATGTGATACAGAAGGCAACAACTGTTCGTTGCGATGTGTGGGGCCAACGCCTCCCAAACAAACGTGTGGTTGTTCTCTCAACAATGGTTCAACACCCCCAACATCCTTCTTAATTCTGTTGGTCGGACTGCTCTTGTTCTCCTTTCGCAGGCGCTCTTAAATTTCCCGACATCTTGACCCTTTCTCCTGTCCTCTGCTAGTTTTCAATGACTTGATTTCACCAACCACAAGATCAACGAATTCAGTTGATGTCGAAGAGGAAAGCGAGTCGCTATGTCTCTGCCTGAAATTATTCAAGCCATTGCAGCGAACCCTGTTGCTCTCCAGCCCAGAGCTCGTTTGGCTATCTCATTGCAGTCGGTTGATCCTGAGAAAGCGACGGAAGTATGGTCTGAAACCATACGGCTGGCGATCTCACGCGGGCAGTTTTTTCCCGCACTTTTTTTGTGTCGTAACCATATCCCAGAAGGCGTACTGCAGATGCAGTTGCTCAAGGAGATGGCTGGACGATTTGGTGCAAAGCGTCCGAAAGAAGGACATCTGGTTCCCCCACCCATTCCCTCTCCTCGCGCTGTGAATCTTCCAGAGAGTCCAGAAGAACAGCTTGAACTGGCTATGATGTTGGTCAAACAGATCGATGGTTTAGGCTTGCCAGAGGGAGCTGCTTTCCCCGAAGTGCCAGTGTTTGGTGATCTTCCTGATATGCCTTTTGTGGCGATGGGGCTGGCTCTTCGTGAAGTGATCTTGCAGCCAGGTACGACCTTTATTAAGCAAGGTGATGTGGTGCAGGCTTTGTACTTACTGGCAAACGGTCGAGTGCAAGTGACACAAAACCAACCGAATGATGAAGTTCGCGAACTGGCGGTGGTGGAGGCACCCGCCGTGATCGGTGAGATGTCCTTGCTCTCAGCGTTGCCACGGCGTGCCAATGTTACAGCGATAGAGCCTAGCCTTGCTTGGCAAATCGATGCCAAAGCCATTAATGAGTTGGGGCGGGAGCATCCTGAGCTTGTCGAGCATTTGCTACTCCTTGTTAAGCGACGACTGCTCAACAATCTATTTCAAAATAGTGAGTTGTTTCGGGGGATGGAGGAGCCTGAGGCCCTGTTGAGTTCCTTTTATGTCAAAACCGTTGAGTCTGGAGAAGAAGTCTTCAAGCAGGGGGAAGATGCTCCCGGTTTGTTTGTGATCCTGCATGGTGAAGCTGAGGTCTGGACACAAGCCAAGCCGAATACCACAAGAACCCGCGTGGCAACCCTCAATGAAGGTGATGCCTTTGGTGAGATGTCTTTGCTCACAGGGGAACGCACCAATGCAGCCGTATGGATGGTTGATGGTGGTGTTCTTCTTCACCTTCCCACCGAGGCTTACCAGGCCATTCGAAATCTCATGCCTCAGCTTGAATCCGATCTCGCAGAGATGATGTTTGTTCGTCGTGGTGAACTTCAAGCGATCGCTTCTCCTGCTGTAGGTTTCGAAGAAATCGATGACTCTCTCATGGAAGAAATTCAGATTGAGGAAGAGTAAGGCAGTTGAGACCCAGAACCAACCCCTCCCTGTCTCGAAGACTCGCCATCCCTCTCCACTCCGTAAGGAGGAGCTTTATGACAAAGTCGAAAAGAATGGGACGAGCGAAGCCATGTCCAGTGAACTCTCCTCATTTTGTAAGAAGGGTGGATGACGCAGTCATCCGGGGGGGGCAGTATCTTTCATTCAACTGTGTAAGTTCTTATGAATAAGTTGGTTGGCCTATGTTTTCTGTGGCTGTGGTTGGGCTTGGGGAATGCTTGGGCATGGAACCCACTGGTTGTTGACGGGCGTTGTCGTCAATCCGGTGGGGGCTGTTTTGCGACGATCGGGAATGCAGGTCAAACCCGAGGTGCTTGCTGTGATCCATCAGACTCAGAGGTAGGTAAGTGCGTCTCAAACAACCCTTGTATCGGGGGGCATCCCTATTTGTGGGATGTCAACGATCTACCTCTGCGATGGTTGCTGAACACCAACCAGATGCAGGGTCGTGAGGGGTACCGAAGCCTCTCCGCAGAAGACATTGAAAAGGCGATGAAGATGGCTTGGGACACCTGGAGCAAGCCTCGTTGTACTCGCTTTCGACACAAGTATGGTGGGCCAACGAGATTAAAGGCCAATGCCAACGACAACAAAGTTGTGGTGATGTTGTCCAATGCGAAGCAGTGGGCAGAGATGGGACAAGATCCTTCCACTCTTGCATTTACTCGACCCATTCCCGATGATAAGGGGAAACTGCGCGATGCGGACATTCTTCTCAATCCTCGCACTCGCCAAAGTCCCTGGCGTATTTTGCCAAACACAGGGCTCGATCTGGTCAAGGTTGTAGCGCATGAGGTCGGTCATGCCCTGGGTCTGGCTCATACGCATCTCAATGCCCTGATGTATTTCGCCAATCGACCCGGTAAACTCACTGGCTTGGCTCGTGATGATACAGACGCCATCTGCTTTTCGTACCCCAAAAAAGATTGTCAGAGCGATGCGGATTGTGGTGGCTGTCGTCGTTGTCAGAACAAACAGTGTGTTGAGAGCGCGATCGCCCCTACACGTAACCTCTGCCGTCCATGCACTGCACCCAAGGATTGTGGCGGAGATTTCGACATCTGCATACGCTTCAAAAATGGCAATCGGTGTGCTCAAGCGTGTGATGACAAAAGCTGTTGTCCGAAAGGGTACCGGTGCTCAAACATTGGACAGGGGCAGAGCATGTGTATTCCAGAGTCAGGACAATGTCCGGATATCGCATGCCAAAGTGATACCGATTGTGGACCTGGGGAAGAGTGTCTCAAGAGAGTCTGTCAACCCAAAGTTGTTCAACGATCTGGCTCTCTTTGCCTGCGTTGCAAGACAGACAAAGATTGTGGACAAGCTCACGCTTGCTTTGCCTTTCCCCAAGGATTCAACCGTTGTGTGATGCCCTGTGTCGCCGATAATTTTTGTCCCAAGGGTTATCTCTGCCGACTTACCACAAAAGGTCGATTCTGTTTTCCCGACCAATGGATCTGTCCCTGTCTTACGCCCAGAGACTGCTCAACCACGGAAGTGTGTAAGGATGGTTTTTGTCGCCCTCGCGATTGCAAGTATGGATGTGTTTGCAGTAGCAAGGCTCTGTGTCCAGCAGAATTTCGCTGCGCTGCCACAGACACGACGAATATCTGTGTGCAATTGTGTGGGGACAGTGCAGGATTTGCCCCCGGCTCTCCTGGAGGACCATGCAACAATGACAAATTATGTGAACGGGGAGCGCAGTGCGTTTTGGCAGACAGCGAGCGTGTCTGCCTGAAACCTTGTAGTACGTCACAGGATTGTGCTGCCACAGGAGGTCTATGTTACGCCTATCGCAAAGGCCGTTATTGCATGTGTCGCAACAACAACGAGTGTGGACAAGGGCTGATGTGCAACACGTCTTTCCTTGGCTCGGCTGGTGCGGGGGCCTGTGCCAAACCTCGGACCAAACGAC
>JALTMC010000630.1 GCA_027005175.1 Myxococcales bacterium | reverse complement strand
AGGAGTGACCCCAAACAAAGGAGGTCAAACCTTTGAAGGCCAAGTGCCCATCTTCAACACAGTCGTAGAAGCTGTTCGTGAAACAGGTGCCAACGCTTCCGTGATCTTTGTACCACCCCCTTACGCTGCTGACGCAATCCTGGAAGCTGCCGACGCCAATGTCGGTGTTGTGGTTGTGATCACCGAAGGCATTCCAGTGTTGGATATGGTCAAAGTAAAGCCTGTCCTCGACGAAAAAGGCATCGTGATGATCGGACCCAACTGTCCTGGAATTATCACACCGGGCGCCAAGTGTAAGATGGGTATTATGCCCGGACATATCCATAAGCCCGGACGTATTGGAGTGGTCAGTCGATCCGGAACCCTAACCTATGAGGCGGTCTTCCAACTCACCGAGCTGGGGATCGGTCAGTCGACTTGTATTGGAATTGGTGGTGATCCGATCATCGGAACCCAATTCATCGACGCTCTCAAGCTGTTTGAAGCCGACCCCAACACCGATGGTGTCATCATGATGGGTGAGATTGGTGGAACTGCTGAAGAACAAGCCGCTGAATTTATCCGCGACCATATGACGAAGCCCGTCGCGGCCTTCATCGCCGGTAAAACCGCACCTCCAGGACGCCGAATGGGTCACGCAGGTGCGATCATCGCCGGTGGTAAAGGAACTGCAACCGAAAAGATCAAAACCCTTGAAGCTTGTGGCGTTCGTGTCGCTGCCACTCCCGCTGATATGGGCACCACCCTCAAAGCCGTACTCGAAGCTTCCGGAAAATAAGCCTACCCCAAAAAAGGTCTTATGCTCACTCGATTAAAACGCAAAGCCACAGCCCTGTGGAACCTCACTCGGCTGCGCTTCCCTGCGCCGTCCTGGTCCATGCTGTGTACCCTGTATCAACACGCACAGATGATCCAAGTGGTGCGAATCCTGCGCAGCCGTCATGGCTGTCCGTGGGACCGCAAACAAACCTTCGACAGTTTCTTACCTTATCTTAAAGAAGAAGCAGCCGAAGTCTATGAGGCAGCACGTCATATCGAAGAACGAGGCTATGATTCGTTTGCTCATGAAATGGGTGACTTGTTGTTTGTGATGACCTTCTTAATTGAGATTTGTGAGGAAGCTGGAGCTTTTGTGAAATCCCTTCCAGCTTCGTCGCTGGTTGAGAAGATGGTGCGTCGCCACCCTCATGTCTTCTCGGATGCCCCCAATGACACCAAGTCCATCAAGGAGACATGGCAGGTGATCAAAAAACAAGAACGTGAGCAATCCCCCCGGCCTCTCTCGATCATAGAGAAGGTGAAGCCTTCACTTTCGGCACTCAAAGAAGCCCAGAATATCGGCAAACTTGTAGCCACTGTCGGCTTTGAATGGCCCAGCCTCAAAGAGGTCTGGGACAAAGTTCGTGAGGAAGTCGATGAGTTGGGAGTGGAACTCCAACAGCAAATGGAGCGTAAAGGCAAGGCAGATCCACCCTTACAAAAGCGTCAAAAAGAAGAACTGGGAGATCTGTTCTTTTCTCTCACCAACCTCGCCCGACACCTCAAGATCGATAGCGAACAAGCCCTTCGAGACGCCTCCGAGAAGTTTCGACGTCGCTTCCGCTACATCGAAACATCCCTCCAACAAGAAGCTCGCTCCCTGGAACAAGCATCTCTTGAAGAGATGGAAGAACTCTGGCAGCAAGCCAAAAAAATCCCTCCACAAGACAATGGCTCCAGTCCACGTCAGCTTTGAATATCGCCGTCAACTCCATACCAAGACAATGGCTCCAGCCCACGTCAACTTTGAATATCGTCGTCAACTCCATACCAAGACAATGGCTCCAGCCCACGTCAGCTTTGAAGCAAGTTGTGCCGCTGTTTTTCTTCGCAAGGATAGACAGAAGCTGTTGGATTCCTTAAATGACTCCAGTCCGCGTCAGATTTGAAGCAAGTTATGCCGCTGTTTTTCTTCGCAAGGATGGACAGAGGCTCTTGGATTCCTTACCTTCTTTGCGTTGATTCACACAACGTTGAGCAAAGCACACTCCACCCTACGGGAATGCACACAGACTCCCTCCGGTTATAGGGAGCATCCAATAGGATGCCTGGGCTCAGAGAGCCGTTGGCTCACACAACAAAGAGGTGCAAATCATGACACTCAAATTCTGGAAACGCACAACACTGATCCTCGCCGTAAGCTTCCTCACGCTGGGTACAGGCTCATGGTACTTAATGGCAAAGAGCAATAACAAAAAATTCTGGCACACTCGCCCCTCCACCAAGGCTGCTCCCAGCATACAGGCTTATGATTTTTCCCCTCTGGTCTCCCGCGTCAAGGGTGCCGTCTTCAACCTCTCTGTGACAGGCCGCTCTCCATCACGACGGTTCAATACCCCCGGATACTTTCGCCGGTTTAAGCGACGCAGAGGCTTTCCCTTCTTTGATGAAGACAATCCATTCCGCAGGCGATACCGATCACCTCGCCGTCGATATCGACGTTGGATACGCCCTCGTCACTCGGCCGGAACAGGCTTTCTGATCAACGCAGAAGGTTAT
This sequence comes from Myxococcales bacterium, assembly GCA_027005175.1. Classification (GTDB taxonomy): domain Bacteria; phylum Myxococcota_C; class UBA6777; order UBA6777; family UBA6777; genus M3003. The sequence continues at coordinate 10,386 of JALTMC010000630.1, read as the reverse complement.
GCCCTCACCAACAACCATGTTGTTCGAAATGCAGGAAAGATCACAGCCCAGCTCGCAGACAAGCGAGTGTTTAAGGTAAAGGTGATCGGCAAAACATCCTTTGTGGATCTGGCCCTTATCAAGCTTATTATCCCCAAAGGAACAAAGCTTCCCCATGTTTTCCTGGGCAATTCAGACAAGCTCAAGGTTGGCGAGCCTGTTGTGGCCATCGGTAACGCAAAGGCTCTTGGTTTAACGGTAACAGCCGGTATTGTCAGCGCACGAGGCCGCGTCCTACGAGGCAACAATTACAACAACTATATCCAGACAGACGCCGCGATCAACCGTGGGAACAGCGGTGGTCCGTTGTTCAACAAACGTGGTGAGGTGGTTGGCATCAACACCGCAATATTACGCAACGGACGAGGAATTGGCTTTGCCATTCCCATCAATCTCGCACTGAGTGTGCTGCCTCAGTTGCGCACCAAAGGAAAAGTGGAACGAGCCCAGCTCGGCGTGATGATCCAGCATGTTTCAGGTTCATTGGCTCGTTCTTTTGGACTCAAGCGTCCACGCGGAGCGCTTGTGGCTCGTGTGACCCCAAATAGCCCCGCCGCCAAAGCAGGTATCCGTGCAGGAGATATCATCCTTAAAGTGAACCAGCAAGTTGTCGAAAACCACAACCAACTTCCCATCAAAATTGCCTTTCTCTCACCGGGGCAACAAGTGACCTTACAAGTTCTTCGCAATCGCAAGAAGATCAAGATCAAAGTAGTCTTACAAAAATGGGGAGGTGATGAAGATGGAAACTTCCTCAGTGATAACAGTAGCTCAGGGTCAAAGCCCAACTCTCAACAGAATAAGAAAACTGCAAAGAAACTGGGAATGACGGTCACAAAGGTCTCGAAAAGTGTGCGTAAATCCTTCAAGCTCAAAGCCAAAGGTGGTGTTCAAGTCGTCTCTCTCAAAGCAGGTGGACCAGCCAAACAAAATGGAGTTCGCAGCGGTGATGTCATTGTTGCTGTCAATCAAATTCCAGTGAAGTCCGTGGCCCACTTCCATAAAATTGTGGGCAAGATCAAATCTGGCGGCTATGTACTTCTACGCATCAAGCGACAAGGGACCGCACTCTTTGTTGCCTTCTCCATCGACTAACCTCTCCCTACCTCTCTCTTTGGCCCTCTCCCTACCTCTCACTTTGGCCCTCTCCCTACCTCTCACTTTTCACTCATTCATCCACTACCCTTCCAACCTGCTCCACCCATGCACCCTCACCTCTCCTCACTTCTGGCTTTTGACTTTTCACTCATTAATCCGCTAAGCTTCCAACCTGCTCCATCCATGCACCCAAAGAACATACATCTGTTGAGTTGAGAATGGTGCGTTGCGATTCACCCAGACCTTCCTCGAAAAAAGACCCTCAAGAGGGATACTTTTTTCGAGCACGGTCTTTTTTGGAAAACGGAGAGAAAAATGACCACAGAACTTTGGATGCTTTTTGCTGCGGTATGTCTTGGCTTTGTCCATAACCTTATACCGATGATGGGAGCAAGCTTGATCAAAGGACCCTTGTGGGGACTTGGAAACCGCGAAGACACACCCGAACTCGAAGGTTGGGCAGCGAGAGGCAAGCGTGCAGGAGCAAACTACGCCGAAAATCTTCCTCTGTTCGTCATCTTAGTTGTGATTGCGATCCTTGCAAAGAAAACCAACAGCAGTACTGCATTGGGTGCTGAGATCTTTGTGGGTGCTCGTGTCGTCTATACTTTGCTCTACATCGCAGGTATCCCCTACCTCCGCAGCATCGCGTGGGTCACTAGCATCGCAGGCCTCGGAATGATCGCTTTTGCTCTCTTCTAGCCCTAGCTCCAAGAAGACAGACAAAGAGGACCTCATCATACCCGACACACCGCGATATGATACAACCCAAACAGAAAGGGAACGTTGACATAGTTGAGGAAAGGCAACAAACCCGACGGTGTCTTGTTCGGAACAATCGAGCCATGCTGAAGTAAAGTATCGACCTCCAAACCTGACGCTTTAAGTAACCGCCGCATATAGCTTGGTGTGAACTTAAGAGAGCCATGTTCTTCTTTCTTTAAGAGTCCAAACAAAAACATCGCAGGATTGAGGATATTGGGCTCTATCAAACAAACATAATGCTTCGCCACCCTCTTCATTTCATTGACAGCCAGCCTTGGATCTTCCAGATGATGAAGAAGGTTAGCACAAAACACCACATCAAAGCTGTTGTCGTCAAAGGGAATATCCTCTGCGTCACAGGTCTGCTTTTGTTCTTCCGCAACAGGATTCATCTGCAACATATTTTCGGAAAAGTCCGTACAAGTCAACGAAAAGTACTCATCCAAAACCACCGAAAAATAGCCATTTCCCGCTCCTATCTCCAACAAAGAAGGTTTGTCTTCCGTGAGCAGAGTCAAACGTTGGCGGAGAAGCTCTATCTTTGGCAACGCAAATGCCTGCACCGCAGGGTGTGAAGGAGAACGTCGCTTCGATCGGGAATCCCAGTATTCTCTTTGTTCTTGATAATCAACCACAGTATTCTCACTCTACAAAACAGTTTCGTCCAGGGATCTCATCGAGATCGTATCGGTGGGGAAGTTATCCGCGTTTCTCGTCCATTGTCAATCCCAAAAAAGATGTTCCCAAACAAGAGACGAAGCTCTCGAAGCTTTGTAGAATTTCAGTTCATGTTTTGCGGCAGACCTTCCGTTGTTAAGCATATCACCAAGGACGTGTGATATTTCTTATCTGCGAAAGGGAAGTCGTAATGCACCGCAAGATCGCCGGTTCTCTAGGACTGTGTCTCGGAATCATGTTGATGAACCTAGGGGGCACAGAACTCTACGCTGCGCCAACCTCCCAACCAACCACTCCTCCCAACCAAGCCACAAACCAAGCCACAAACCAAGCCATCAGCGGCACATTTCAAGCTACGAATCGTGTGTCCAAAGAGAGTGGTGAAGGAGCGGTCGGCCAGGGGAAGAAGATAGGACTTACCATTCTATTTACCAGTGATTTGTATGGAAAGCTTCGCGATTTTCGCTGTCATCGAAAAGGCGTAAAAGGCGCGAGATACAAGGCTACAACCAAGGACTTTGCCAGCGACCTGGATCCCCCTAAGAAAACAGTATTATGAACCGAATCTACGGCGTTCCTTGCTACAATGGGAGCGGCGCTACTGCAGTCGATGGGGTGCTCCTCTTGGCCGAGGTCGCATCCACAACAAAAAAGGAATGAGTCAAAAACAGTATCTCAATTACCTCCTCGACCTGATCCGGTACTATACCAAAACAGAAGTCGCTTTCATCAACACAAAAGCTGTGAAGAAACGATACTTTCCCTTCAAAGGCTACGTCACACGAGATGACCTATTTCGCGCCATCCCCTTTAATGAACCGATCGTAACATTCAAGATGAAAGGAAGTACCCTAAAAGCATTGATTAATAGCTACCAATCTCCCAAGAGTGCGCGAAAGAAACTGTATTTTGCAGGGTTAGCCAAAGGCGACGAAGATGCCACCATCAACCAGCGAAAGATCAAGGACGATGGAACCTACACAGTTGCGACCATCCGCTTTATCGCTGGAGGCGCAGAAGGCTGGCTCGAAAGCCCTCCAAAGAAAACAGGCAAGGGCATTGGCCCAAATGGAAAACCACTCAAACTCAGAAATATGAGCGTCTACCACTTTAAGAACAATCAATTTGTTAAAATTCGCTCCATGTTGATCAAAGACAAAGCAGATATTCCTATTCCCTATGAACACCCGGTCGTTCAACTCGGCAACCAACTGGCCTGGAAATTTAAAAGTTCACTGAGCGCAAACCTTGCAGCGATCTTTATTACACCGATTAATATTTCGTCTATTTATAACCAAAAAGACACATTTAACAGCAACTTTTTCCAGAAGTTTCAGATCAGTGGCACAATCGACCTAGAGTTTCAGGCAGATACAAAGATGCATTTATGGATCACCAAAGTCAGCTTGAACTACGACGCTGATACCAGTTTACAATACAACCCGGAAGCCGAGAACTTATTTCCTCGGATTTACCAGGAGAATTCTGACAAGATACTGCTCAGCACAGAATATCATCTGCGTTACTTTCAGGCACGATTCCCCGGAAAGCGACGATGGTATTATACGAGTCCCTTTATTGAGATTGCACTGGAGTCCGAATTCACACGAGGTAACCGACCCGATCTCACACCCGAAGAGTATCTCAAAGAGAACCCTGAACTCTTTCGACACTTTGAGACACGCGGGAAAGCCGGTCTAAGCTTCGATATTATAGACCCACTCAAAGTCAAAATCGGTTTTGCTTGGCGCAAAGAATGGGCCCTCCAACTCGAAGTACAAAAGGGAAGAGGAGCCTCTGTGAACACCGAGCACAACATCGGTGTGTCATTGGAGTACCAACTCGAAAGTATCACCTTATTCAGCGTCAATGGCAACGGATTTAAATGGGAGTCCAAAGGCAGTGACCTCCTGACCTTCCTTGTGTCAGGCAATCCCAAACAACCCGTGCTCGGTCTACACGATATAACCCTGGACAATAAATTCTCGTTTCCCATCTTCCAAAATTTGGAGTTTGTCTTTGGCATCCAACTCGTCATCTTTCGCGGTGCTTTTCGACCCAATACCAGCGATCCCACCAGTACTCTGGTCAATGGCCCTTGGGCATTTCGTATCACCCCCCGGGTTTCACTTCGCTATACCTTCGACCTCCGGGGTCAAACTTACTGAAAAAATCGGACCTCGATAAAAAGCCCACAACCCACAATCCAAAGTCACTCGACCGCAAAGCTCAGACCTACAAAGTCCCCCTTCCCTACAAGACCTTGCCCGGGTATTCACGGGATACTCAAACTCCAAACTCATAGCAAGAGCGACACAATGGAAAAGGATACGGCCCGTTCAAGAGTCTGTTGGGTCCGGGGAAATGGGGCTGGATCGAGATATCACAAATGAAGGTCGTGGGAGGAAAAGACCCCACCTCCTCCATCCGATATACCCAAACTGACGACCAAAATAGACACGACAGAACGGTGATTCGAGTGCCCCTCTCCACACCGATTCAGCCCGGCCAATCCATCCAACTTAAGATTCGCTTCACAACACAGCTCCCCTGGACTATCGCCCGAACAGGCTACCGCAAAGACTTCTTTTTTGTAGCACAATGGTGTCCTAAGATCGCTGTTTATGAAAAAACAGGTGTGCGTGGAGCAAAAAAAAGGCCGATGGAATTGTCATCAATTTCACGCTACCACCGAATTTTATGCCGATTTTGGAACCTACCGTGTCGCTCTTACTGTACCGAGCCACTACGTCGTAGGAGCCACAGGAAAACGCATCCAAACCCAAGCCCACCAAGGAAAGAAAACAACAACCTACACCTACCTTCAAAACGATGTTCATGACTTTGCCTGGACAGCTTATCCTGCATTCCAACGATTTGTCCGAACATTTAAAGCAGACAAAGATGTAACTCCCCAGCAAACACAAGCTGCCGCCAAGCTTCTTGGCCTGCCAACCTCTGCGCTCAAACTTCGCGATGTTCAGATGATATTTTTGCTACCACCAGAACGAGTCGGACAGCTTGAAAAATATGTAAAGACCACTCGTGATTCACTGCTCTTTTATGGACTGCGGTATGGAGCATACCCATACCAAACACTCACCATTGTGGATGTTCCCTGGGAAGGAAAACACCGTGGTTCTTCCGGCATGGAGTACCCCACTCTTTTCACTGTGGGAGGAAAGTGGCTGTCCGCCCCCAACACCCTCTCTTTTGAGTTTACTTTAATTCATGAGTTTGGACACCAGTATTTTCAAGGTATGCTCGCCAGCAACGAGTTTGAAGAAGCATGGCTTGACGAAGGAGTGAACACCTACACCAATATACTCCTTATGACAGAGATGTACTCACATCTCATGATCGCTCCAAGGCAATGAAGGTTTGTTGTGGCTGTTCTTAGTTCAACAGCTCTATCTTGTCACAAGAGTATGGACTCGCATGCTATTCTTTGGCTCTCAACTTAGCCTGTATCAAAAGAGCGCACCTTCTTCTGTATACGCTGAGGTAGAGTCGGCTTTGTAGGGCTTCTGATAGTATTTGAGTAGGCATACACTAGGACATGAAAGGATATAAAAAGATGCATTTCAGAAAAAATAAATTTTTTTCCGCAACTACCCGAGCCCCTTTTCCGATACTCCTATTGAAATGTGATCTGCATCACACAAGATCTCTTGCTTGTTCCAGCACAAAGTATTTGGAGGGGACCCTAGTCATGACCACAATCAGCCGCACAACCGGACCAAGAGTCGACCAAAGTCAAAGACACAAAAAGGTCGTCACTGATCGAGTAAAGCAGCCAATACTTCAAAAAGTGCAGAAGAGTTCGTTCTCGCATGGTAGGCCGACTCAAGTCCAAACAGGCAATGAGACAGCGTCGCGACAAGGGGTACAGCGCACTCCTGCCCCCCAATTAGCGCAACCAACTCAGCTGCAAAATATGATAAAAACAGGTCAGTATGTTCAGCGTGGCTCCCGTGGAGCATCTGTCAACGAGCTTCAAACCATGCTCAACCGCGCAGGAGCCCAGCCACCTCTGACCGTCGACGGTCAGTTTGGCCCTCAAACCGATCGAGCCGTCCACAACTTTCAAAACAAAAAAAATATCAAGTCTGACGGTATCGTAGGGCCTCAAACCCTTGGTTATCTGTTGGATCCGAATGGTCGCTCCAGCCAACCTCGACCGATCGCTCGACCAGAAACTCCAGGCCAACCCGTACAACCCGGTCAACCCAACCAACCTTCCACTCCTGTTCAGCCCACACAGCCGGGAACAGAAGCACCTGCGGATGCTCGCATTGGCCGCGTCGCAGGCATGGAAAATACAACACCCGAGTTTCGTCAAAAAGTGGCCCAAATCGCCGATCGGCTCGGAATGAACCCCCAGCATTTGATGGCGATTATGAGCTTTGAAACAGGAGGCCGTTTCAGTCCATCCATTCGCAACAGAACCTCCGGCGCTACAGGTCTCATTCAATTTATGCCCAGCACAGCACGCGGTCTAGGAACTTCCACTGCTGCCTTGTCACGCATGAGCCCGATGCAGCAATTGGATTATGTTGAAAAATACCTCAAACCCTTTGCAGGCAAGATGAACACTCTAGAAGATGCCTATATGGCAGTATTATGGCCCGCAGCCGTAGGCAAAGGCCCCAATCACTCTCTGTTCAGAAGCCCCACCATCCAATACAGACAAAATCAAGGCTTGGACACCAATCGCAATGGTGTTGTCACAGCCCGTGAAGCAGCCAGTAAAGTCCGCGCTCGAATCCTCCGATAAAATCGCAATGTGGATACCAATCGCAATGGTGTTGTCACAGCCCGTGATAACCCAGTAAAGTCCGCTCTCGAATCCTCCCATAGTCACACAGAGAAACGACAAACCCGACTCCCCTCCAAAACCAGGCCCCCCTTCAAAGAGTACAACACAACCACCACAGAAAGAGAAACCAGAAAGCATCCCCTATCATTTCCGAATTCATCAATGACATCGCTCACACAGAAAGAGAAACCAGAAAACCATCCCCTCCCGTAACTCCCACGGTTTCCGACAATATCCCCTCAATGGGACGAGAAGCAGAAAAGCATTCCTCCCGTGCCTCCGCAATTTCCATTGTCACGGGTTGAAGATTTAAAAGGAAAAAGGAGACCTGATGGTATCAAAGCCAGTCTTTTAAGCACGTTGCTGTTTCTTCGTTATGTTGTAAGCTCCTGCCGTAAAAGAAGTACTCTCCTTTTACACAGAAATTTTTTTCTACGAGATCTTCCTCATTTCATGTATAACGAAGATGGACCACTACAATCAAGTCATCTAGCTGTAAGAGGAGAACGACGAATGAGACATCCATGGTTTGCATGTCTAAGCGCTCTATTCATTTTTGGTTTGGCTGGCATATCTGATGCGGCTGTACCCATGTTGCTCAACCAACAAGGGCGTGTCTTAGACACAGGCGGTAAACCCATGGTGGGTGTTGGTAAGATCACCTTTAAATTGTATGAAAATGCAACAGGAGGAACGGATATCTGGAAGGAAGAACTCTCTGTAACCTATCAAAGCGGCTATTACTCTGTACAGTTAGGCACCGGCAAAGCCCTCACCGCCAGTATCTTTGCCAAGAGCAAATTGTGGTTGGGTATCTCCATCGGTACCAACGCTGAGCTTACGCCTCGACTTCGACTCACCTCCGTACCCTTTGCCATTGCTGCACACACTGCCACCAATCTCAGCGGCGGCGTTGTCAATGCAACCTCCATTCAAGTGGCTGGCAAAACCATAGTGGACAGTTCAGGAAAATGGACTGGAGCAACAGCGGGTCTCAAAGGAGAGCCCGGTAAAGACGGAGCCCCCGGTAAAGACGGAGCCCCCGGCAAAGACGGAGCCCCCGGTAAAGACGGAGCCCCCGGTAAAGACGGAGCCCCCGGTAAAGACGGAGCCCCTGGTAAAGACGGAGCCCCCGGCAAAGACGGTAAAAATGCGACACTTGATGATACCCAGGGTGTCATCAACTTATTGAAGAATGGAACTTTCGCCAATTGGGACAACGCAAACGCCAACACAATCCCCCTGTATTGGAAGAGCTATGGAGCCCAAGGTACTGGGAAAAACAAGCTTATCAAGCCTGGATACTTAAGCAAAACAGCCATTGAGTTGGAGGATACGGATTTCAATAAGCACCGTGGAATCGAACAAACGGTGTGGGCCTCTAAAGGAGTTCCCCCCTTCTACAAGGGTAAAATGGTCACTCTCTCGGTTTATGTTCGGCGCACTGCTGGTTCAGATGCAGGTAGTATCTGTATTGAAAGCAGCTCTAGCGAAAAAAACTGCAAGACACTCACCACCAGTGGCTCCTGGACTCGCAATACCGTGTCACACAAGATCAGCACAAGCTCAACCGGCTATGTCAAAGTCTATCTACTTCCTGCTCCTGCTGGCAAAGCAGCCCGTTATCAGTTTGACTCAGCCATGCTCACCCTGGGAGCAGCGGCTCCCCTCTTCACACCCAATATTGTCACTGGCAAGCTCTTTGGTTATATCCAGTGGTGGCGAAACCATCAAGCAGAGCTTCGCCCTGGAACCTATGGCAACTGGACCAACACCAACCGACAGCTAAACTATATCAAGAAGATGGACAGCAGTATCCTGAAGATCACCTACAACGACAACCTGCGAACCTATCATAACTCCAATACGAGTGCAGCCTGCGTATATGGGATCTTCATCGATGGCCGAGAATGCAAAACCCCCACCAAAATCGAGGGGGCTGTGTATACCCCCTACGCACATTATACAAACCCACACCACCAGCGTACCATCATGGGGCTCTGTACGGCGACATCTCTTGGTCCCATTAAATCTGGAGTTCATGCCATTCAAGTCCGTGTCACACAAGCCCCTGGCTACTCCGGCTCCCGGTGCTGGCTAGGATGGAATAGCTCCACTCTGCTGATGGTCGAAGAACTTCCCGCACCCTAAGACATCATAGCAATGCACCACTTCCGGCCCTATGAGATGATCTGGAAGAATGTTTGGAGAATACTGAATGCATCATCACAAAACATATCACCACTGGAAACTCTGGCTTGGGAGTGCCCTGTTGCTCATCGTATTTGGCTTGGGCTCTGTCAACTGTGTTGTAGGTGCGGGAACAGGCCAGGAAAATACAAACACTGGTGACGGTGGAGCAATCACTGACTCTACCGTCAATAACGAGCAACAACCAGACACACAAGTCACACAAGAGGCGACACCGGAAGCCACACAAGAAGCCCTGTCAGAAGCGACACAAGAAGCCACTCCTGAACCTGTCAAAGAGACGACACCCGCTGCACCAAAGGTTGTCTCAACAACACCGAAAGACGGAGAGTCTTTGCAACAACCTCCCAACAGGCCCATCCAAATTACTGTCATCTTTGATCAGGATATGGATGTCTCCACCTTTACTCAAACAGCCCTCACCATCAAGCCTTCTGTCAGTGGCAAGGTCGCAGCCGGAAAAGATGACAAAACACTTGTCTTTGCCCCCGATCAACCCCTCACCTCCCCGCAAACATTTGAGGTCACTGTTGCAACAAGCGTCCTCTCCAAAACCAAAGTGGCCCTGGCAAAACCCTATACCTTCACCTTCTCCACAACCCTCCAACCTGGGCCAGCCTACCTCGGCGCATTAACCACGGCGGGTGGAACCCAAACCGGTGCTGTCACTCACTACTCCGTGATGGGACACAACACGATCACCGGCTCCACCGATGGACAAGGCAGTCACACCGTTCAAAATGGCTTTGTCTATAGCTTCCGTTAACGTCCTCCCC
>JALTMC010000629.1 GCA_027005175.1 Myxococcales bacterium | reverse complement strand
GACAACTCCTGCCCCTCGTAGAGCAAGACCGGCTCCTCGACGACCCGTTCGCATCGCTCGTCGAAAGAAGCCGATCCGCCCAAGAAAACGCAGACGCCGGATAGCTCGAAGATCTCGAGCCCGACGACGAGCCAGAGGCAACCGACAACAACGAGCCCGAGCACTGTATCGTCGCGCTCTCTCCTTGCAACGACGTGAGCGTTTCCGCAACGCAGAGCGCCTACTCCGCCGTGCCCTTCGTCTCCGTCCTCGACGGCCTGCCGCCATCTATTCGGCCCTCGGACAGGTGCTCTACGAGCGAGAAAAAACCCGCTCTGCGGTGCGCTACCTACAACGAGCCTACCGCATAAGCCCCCGCCAAACCGGCGCAGGGCTCGTCACCCTTGGCTCGATCTACTACGAACGCGGAAAGCGCAAACGCGCTCGTACGATCTACCGCCAATACCTCAAATACTTTCCCCGTGGAAAGCATGCAGACGATGTCAAAGCCATGTTACGGAATTAGTGAGTTGCTGAGTCGTTGGTAAAAAGGTATCTTTCTGATGAATGTGGTTGAAGCGGATATCAAAGGAACGGGCCTGCGAGGGATTAAAGTTGCAGAGTCCAATATTTGCCTCGTGGATGGCAAAGAGGGAAATCTCTTCTATCGAGGCCACCGGGTCGATGAGTTGGCGAAAAATACTTCGTTTGAGGAAGTGGCCTATCTTCTTCTCTATGGAGCGCTGCCCACAACCGCACAGTTTGAGCAGTTCTCTGCGACCCTGGTCTCCAACCGGACCCTTCCACCCGAGATGCTCGACATCTTACAAAAGACCCCGAAAAATACGCCATCCATGGCAGTCTTACAATCGATGGTTTCCTTGATGGCTGTCTATGACCCGGAGCTGGGAGAGGAGTCCAAGGAGGCCACACGCCGCCAAGCGATTCGATTGATCGCCAGATTGTCGAGTGTCGTCGCGGCCTGGGAGAGAATTCGAAACAACCTCACCCCCATCGCCCCCGACAACACATTGCCCCACGCTGCAAACTTCTTGTATATGCAAACAGGGAAAAAGCCCACCCACGATCTGGCCCGTATTTTCGATGTTATCCTGACTCTACACGCAGAGCATTCCTTCAACGCCTCCACATTTACGGCACGAGTTATCGCCTCAACAGGAGCCAATGTATACGCTGCGATTTCCGGTGCGATTGGCTCACTGTCAGGGAAATTCCATGGTGGTGCCAACGAACAAGTGCTGCGAAGCCTGAAAGAGATCGGCGACGAATCCAAAGTCACAGCCTGGGTTCAAAGGCAGTTCGAAACAAACCAAAAGATTATGGGGCTGGGCCATGCTGTCTACAAAACAGTAATTGACCCCCGAGCCAAGATCTTACAAAAAATGGCAGGAAAATTACTTCAAGGAGGCTCTGAAGTTGCCAAACTTTTCAAGATCGCTCAACACGTGGAAAAAGAAGTCTTAGCCGAATTTCAAAAGCGCAGAGGCCGAGGGATTTACCCCAACGTCGACTTCTACAGTGCCCCCGTATACGCCGCTCTCGGAATGCCAGGAGAAGTCCTCACACCGATCTTTGCCGTGTCAAGAGTTGTAGGCTGGACAACTCATGCCCTAGAACAACAATTCCCCGAAACACCTGGAGGAAAAGCTGTTATCTATCGCCCCTCTGCGGACTATGTTGGAGAATATTGCGGTCCATCGGGATGTGACGTCCCCCCGATACAGCAACGAAAAGCGCGTCCCACAGAGAAAGAGATAAGCCAGCAAGTGCTTCAACAGATCGGAATCAACGGCCCCATCGATGAAAGCATCATCAACCTGATCACCGAACTTGTCACCCAAGAGTTAAGCCAAAACCCATCGCCTCTGACAACACCATCCTCACGCCAGCAATCCTCTTCGCCTTCCATCTTTATCGAAAAAAGACTGGTCACCGAAAAAGACTTGGAGCTTTTTAATAGCCAAAGTGGATGCAGAGAAGTCTATCTTGGTCGTGGCAGTATTGTCACTCCACTTGCAAAAGACAAAGCCAACCGATTGGGAATCAAACTTGTGTTTCGGAATTAAGATGTGTCCCTTGTGAAAGCACCCTATCCTGAAAGAAAGTGGCAAGGTCAATGCCCCCACCCCATCCAGACTTCGTCCTGTAGATTCCGCCGGGTCCGCGATCGAGAGGGGGTTTCCACGCCCACAACATGAGAGGTATTGGTCTGATGAAAAAATACAACGAGTTAACACCGGAAGAAGCCTATGTTCTCTTGCAAAAAGGCACAGAGCGTCCTGGAACAGGGGAGTTATTAAACAACAAGAGAGATGGGACCTACATTTGCCGTCAATGCAATGCACCACTCTATGAGTCAAAAGACAAGTTTGAGTCGGGTTGTGGATGGCCTAGCTTTGACGATGAGATCGAAGGTGCGATTCATCGAGAAACAGACGCTGATGGTCGTCGTGTCGAGATCCTATGCAAAAACTGCGGTGGACACCTGGGGCATGTGTTTTCTGGCGAGAAAATGACAGACAAAGACACCCGCCACTGCGTGAACTCTCTTTCCATGAGATTCATCCCCACAGGTAAAAACATCCCACCCATGATTGAAGCATCCTAAGATCCTCAGCGCAACCTGAAACACCCTACGATCGTCAACGCAACTTGAAACACCCTACGATCGTCAACGCAACCTGAAACACACTACGATCATCAACGCAACAGAACTGACAAGAGAAAGATCCAGTACTCGCGAGAGCTTCGGGGAAATTCTCCACTTCCAAAAGCGATTAAGTCAACGCTCCTCACACGACCTGGACTTCGTCCTATCGATTCTGTCAGCCCCACGTTCAGGAGGGGGTTTCCACGCCCACAACATCAAAGTTTTTTTTCCTGACGAATGCGTCAGGGAAAGGTTCGGATGCTACCCACAAGCACGATTTGAAATGTTCGAATTCGCAACTCTCTCTTCCCAGCACTTACTCAGAAAGAGGCGTATCCAACTTTTGGTAACGTTTGATCAATCGCCTTGCCATGACAATACTAAAAGAACCGAGAACCAAAGGAAGAATCGAAAAAAGAAGATCCCATCTCAGATATTTCCAAGTAGAAGGTTTCCCATCAAGAATAGCGAAACAAGCCACAAAATAAACATACCCGGGATAGAAAAGAAGAGCGATAACAGAAAAAATGATAGCTACGATTCCATATATTTTTTGTTTTGAACTGGGTGTTGGGTACTTACGCAAAAGAACGATGGTTACGATAAGCAATCCAAGGAGCACAAGAATAGAAGGACCACCCATCATCAAGAACAGCATGATGGACAGCTCTTTGCTTGTCCAACCATGCGCCCAAACAGACGAAGCAAACAAACACACCATCAAAAAGATCGCACAAGAGACCATTCTTTTGTTTGTAGTTTCAATCATTCTCGTAAACCTCATCAATTGCGACTTCCCCCTTACAGACAGCATCAACTGTGTATCAAAGAAAGCATAGGAACGCCAAAATAAAGA
>JALTMC010000628.1 GCA_027005175.1 Myxococcales bacterium | reverse complement strand
GTTTCTCCATTTGTTTGGGCACAGGCACAGAAAGTTTCGAGTGCAAACGGACCGATCTGGATGCTTTAAAGAAGCTATTCACAGGCCTTGAGAAAAAAACGATCTTCAGGAATGAACGCTTGAGAAGAGAAGGCCGCTGTGTTGTTCGAAGTAACTCACGATACACCCACAAGGTTTCTGCAGCTTCAAACAAAAATCCCTTCCAAAGAAATGTTGAAACCCAAGCATCGTATGGAAACGAAAGAAGGCGTTTTTGTTGTTGGAGGCCTCGCAAAAAGAGCCACAAACCTTGTGCAAAAGTGCGGCGAGACTTCATTGAGAGAAAACCCAGCAAAAGGGACTGTTTTGTTGAAAAGAGTTGAAGCAATTTCTGACGTTTGACACCGAGGACCTGAGGAGTCTTTTGCGTCCAACGTCGAACCTGTTGGAGAAGGTGATCACTTGCGACAGAGGGGCCACTCTGAGCCATGCAAAGGGCATGACGTACGATGCTCCAAACAAGATATTGACCGAGATGGAATTGTTGCGCCAACACACGAGTACGCTCGCGCCCTCGGCTCCGCAGGAGATGTCGTTGAAGGAGGTGAAGTTGAGTACGATACGACAAGTGGATTGCTCTCTTGCGAGCCCAAAGAGGACGGCGCACCACAGAAAGAGGTCGTGGAGTTGGACGCTGAAGAAGATCGTGATGAATCACCTTAAACTTCCGGTCAAAACGCACAGTATGAAGCTTCTCTGCCCAGGCCAATAGACTCCCACTTTGCAGATAGAGCCAAGAGGTCACAAACAGAGAGAAGACCCATCGAGTGGAGTTTTCTAGTCTATGAGAGAGCATCATATCACTCCAGGTCTGCCCAAGAGATCTCAACATAGGGACAAGATCTGTTGAGATAGGTCCGAAAAAGTGTGTTGTTGCGAATCGCCAACATCGCAAACTTTGCCTGATTTTGAATCACTGGGTCCTTAAGTTGCTCGACAGCATGTCGCAAAGCACAGTAAAAAGGATTGTACTTTTTGTGTACATTCTCGCGTGCCTTTCGTCCATAAAATCCAAATGCGATCTCCCTCTGGCTTGCTGTCCCATAGTTGAGGTACCCCCAATAGATCCCACTCTTCACATGGTCATCGGGGTGCTGAAGCAACACCTCGTGCATATAGTCTCTTGCCTGGGGATGCTTCCGTCGCATGGCGTAAAAGGCGAGAAAGTAGGCAGCGACAAAACGCCTCCGCTGTTGTTTCTCAAGTTGATAGCTCCGCTGATACGGTGCAATTCTCGCCCAAATCAGAGCCCGCAGTCGCCGAACTCGTTTGTCAAGATCCTGCCTGCTTGCGATGATTTGTTTGTGCTGCTTTTGACGTAATTTTGGTTCAGGCTCCATCTTCTCCAGCCATTGAGAAGACCAACGACTCACATCTTCAAAGGGACTAAACCGGGCAACAAAGAGGCTGTGATAAGCATGGTAAAAAGACGAACCTTTCCTTCGCTGCTCCTTGCTTTGTTGAAGAGACGAACGCAACAATGAAGAGATCGCATGCATCGCCTGCTGACGCAACGAAGTCACAGGATGCTCCAAAAAAGATCGAGAGAGCACGACTTTCAGCAAAGGTTCAGTAAGATCACGCAACAGTGTTTGAAGTTGACGTTGTAGTTGAGCATTATAAAAAGACAAGCGACTCAATCGATTCACGGCCCACCACCGGACTTTTGGGTCCGCATGACGCAAACGTAGCCATAGCATCTTCACTTCACTGCGATAGGAACGAAGAGCCACATTTCGAATATATGGCCTGGAGAATGAAAGCTCTGACAAAACACCCGTGTCTGCTTTGAGCTTGGTGAAAATATGCATCACCAAAGGCCGAACATAGCTTCGATAGCTCCCCCTGACCACACGGTAGCTATGAAGAAGAGAAGCTATCCGCGATGGTTTGAGATCTTGGATTTTCTTCACAAACGAAGCGAGCTTCTTCTCGTGTGTTCCTGCAAAGTAAAAGGTTGGTGTCTGCAAAGCGGAAAGAAAAGAAGCGGCAGAACGCCAGCGGCTCTCCTGTGAAAGACGTTCCTCTGAGACAGGAGGCACTCGATGTGTTGTTGCAGAAGAGAGAGCTGAGACCTCACAACGCCGCTGAACATATTTCATATCGTTCACACGAAAGAAAGGGGTTCCACTGAATGAAAAAGAAGCGCGCAAATGCCTCGTTGCTTGTGTTGTGAGCAGAGTTAACGTGCCCCCTTCCCTATGTCCCATCATATAAATTCGAGAAGGGTCCACATAAGATCGCTTCCTCAAAAAATGAATCGCATATAATGCATCTTCAACCTCTCCCCAAAAAAACTCGAAAGATCCGGGATTGTCATGCTCGCCTCGCCAAGTAGGAACCATCACCACAAAACCCTGACGCAACAAGGCAGAAACAGTAGAGTGACTTTTCCAGATGGCAGAAGAAACACCGACACTACCTTGATGCGCCCAAAGAATCGCTGGATAACGTTGTGTCTTAATCGTTCGTTGTCGATGCTTATATAACTTCACATTTTTTGGGATATGAAGCTTTTGTTGTTGATGCTTGTATCGCTTCACATTTTTTGGGATATGGAGATAGGCTGCAAGGTAGCCAATAGACGAGGGGTAATACACAACTTGAAAGAGATCCGCAGGAGGTCGATACAGAGGGAGATGTCCAGAAGGATGGCATAGCCTCAACTGTGTCTTTTGTCCCTTGCGAGCCGCCATCAAGTTCTTCACGGTTTGTAGCCCCCGACGATTTCGCCATGCAGGAAAGATCGAGGGGAACAAACCAAAGATACGATACTCTCCACGAATTTTCTTTAGCGTTCGAAGTCCTCGTTGTTGAGCGGCCTTATCCTTTTGGTCAAGAAGAAACACTGCATAAGCAAACTCCACATACTTATTCTTCAAAAGCCTTCGACAAGAAGAGTTCGCAGCCACACACAGTTTGTGCAAGCGTGTGTAGAGATCCAAAGCTTGTGGGCCTGAAACCGCAGAGAGTAAGTCATGCACAGACAAATCGGAAGCTGGTGTTTGGTGGGCCGAAAGGCGAGGAGCTACAATATTAAATGCAAGTGCTTGACGTTTTGCATGTATTGCCCGAAGTCGCTTTCGATACATCGCCGCAGCCAAAACCAAAGATAGCAAAAGTACCGCAACCAAAAGAACGACAATCACAGCCAGACTACGAGAAGAGCGCTGTGTTACCCTATGACGGCTCATCCTTGTACCTGTATTTTTCTAGAAAAAAAAACAAAGACTCCATCCCATCGTAACCTGAGAAAACCAACCCAAACGACAAGAACCCGTTGGTGTAGTCTTGCTTTTCAAGCCTGTTGCACATCGTAACCTGAGAATGCACATCGTAACCCGAGAAAACCAACCCAAACGACAAGGATCTAAGAATAGATGACGGAGATCGATTTTGCAACGTCGCTCAAAGAATAGGGGAACAGTGGAGTCACCATCTCATCGTATGATGATGGGTCATGGATGAT
>JALTMC010000627.1 GCA_027005175.1 Myxococcales bacterium | reverse complement strand
CTCCTCCACCGTTGGTGGGGAGGGGGAAGTTGGAGTCCCATCAGAAAGTGATAGGGGGAGGGGTCTTATGACAAACAAGGGGTAGATTCTCGCTGATATAGATTGGGAGCACTGAATCTCTGTACATTTTATCTTAAGGGCAAGTAGCAAGTAGCAAGTTCTCACAGATTTGCCCCCCTTTTTGGGATCGCACCCATCCTTTGTCGGCTTATTGAATGTTGGCTTTCTTTACCTTCTTACCGTGGAGCTTGAAACATATGTTAACGATCACGCCAAAGAGTATTCCACCTTCTCTGACGGTTGCATTTCATGGGATGGCGTATGATTTGCGGCAGCAGGGACATACTATTTTTGACTTAACCGCAGGAGAGGCGAAGGTCCCAACGCATCCTTTGTTGGTGGAGGCTTTACAGGAGAAAAGTAAAGCAGAGCCGGTGTATTATGCTCCTGTACCTGGACTTTTTGAGCTTCGTGAGGAGGCTTCGAGTTGGATGAATCGGAGTTATGATTGTTCTTTTCAGCCGGAGCAATGTTTGGTGACTGCGGGGGGGAAGTTTGGTTTGTATCTCTTGTTTGCGTCATTGCTTCAAGCGGGTGATGAGGTGCTGATTCCGTCGCCATACTGGGTGACTTATCCTACTCTGGCTGCGTATTGGGGTGGGACTCCTGTCGTTGTTGCGACAGAAGAGACCTCGGGCTTTCGTGTGACAGTGGAGGCGTTGGAGCGTGCGGTCACAGAGAAAAGCCGGGTATTGGTGCTCAACAATGCTGGTAATCCAACAGGTACTTTGTATTCTCGTGAAGCTATCGCAGCGATCTTGGATTTTGCGGAGGCTCATAACTTGGTTGTAATTGCAGACGAGGTCTACAGTGAGCTTGTCTATGAGGGAGATTTTGTCTCTTGTGCATCTTTTCCTGCACATCAGGACAAAGTCTTTGTGATTCAAAGTTGCTCTAAAAATCTTGCGATGACAGGCTGGCGTGTTGGGTTTGTTTTTGGTCGTGTGGATGTGCTTAAGGCACTGACATCTCTCCAGGGTCAAAGCCTGACCAGCGCATCTACGGTGAGTCAGTGGGTGGCAATCACTGGGCTTCGGAACGCAGAGACGATCGGGGTTTGGGTTCGTGAACAGATGAGGGTTCGCCGTGACCACTTTGTCGCGACCTTTCAAGAGGTTTTTGGTTGGACATTCCAACCCCCTTCATCGGCACTGTATGCGTTTCTTAACTTGGAGGCTATGGGCTTCTCCAAAGAGCAGGCGGCTGACTCTCTTCAGTGTTGTACAGACATCCTTCAATCCTCGAAGGTTGCGATGGTTCCAGGTATTGCATTTGGTATGGAGGGTTATGTTCGCTGCTCCTTTGCAGGCACAATGGATGATGTTTCTGAGGGGCTGAGGCAAGTGAAGGCATACCTTGTGAGTTAAGGTGTCTCTTGGTTCGCGGCGGTTTTGCGGGCCACAAACTGTCAGACCTTCGTGATGGTTCTCGCGTGGCTCGGGAGCCAGATGAGAAGAAATATGCATATTTGGCGTAGGTTGGAGAGGCATAGGCAAGGTGGAAGGACGCAGCCCTGGCTGCTGCCAAGATAAGGACTGACAACGCAACAGATGTCTCTCCAGATAAGTCAAATGCTATGAGCATTTTTGTCCGGCTCCTAAAACAAGAGGAGGGAACTCAAGTGAGTGGTGAGAAGAGTTGCACGAACCAGTGAACCAGTCGCAAGTTCAAGCATCAGACCAAGAGTAATCACCTTGAAACTTTCCCAGCTGGCCTGATGAAAAAGTTTTTGGAATGGCTGTAACATTTGCTCAAGAAAGTCTGGTATCATTGGAACGTTCATGGTCAACCTCCTATCTTTGTTGTTAGGAATAGGATTATGACCATCAATGGGGTAGTTCGGCTACCCCTTACTTCTCACCTTGTCGGATATGACGGGATTTTCTCCTCCCGCTTTTTTGCGAAAACTCGAACTTAGAGAGATTCTCGGAGTTTTTATGTTTTTTGCAGATCTTGAGTTGCTAAAGAGAAATGACAGCGTTACCAGCAAAGCTCGCGATGATTGTAATGATGCTTCCCGAAGCCAGGAGAGAGATGTAGCCCCGTTTACTTCATTTTCCAAGAAGCCAAAGGAACCCTTGAAGAATATCGAACTGGAAATCTTGGTCGCTCTGGAGACGCAGCTTGCCATCTGTATACTCTTCATTCAGGGATCTTCTTGTTCTTTGTGGACGAAATACGATCACCCTTTGTGGTCTTTATAAAAGGAATAATGTTCCTGTCCGCAAGATTTATGCTTGGACGGATATCTTTAAATACTGGATGTTCAAACACGTAGATAACGATGGTCCTAGAAAAAAGTTGATTTATAAAGTACTTTATTACTAGCGATTTGGTGTGTTAGTTCTGCCAAGATGAAATTAAGTTCTTGATTTTTTTTTTTCGTTGCAAAATAGGTGTTGTAATTCATCGTGAGCATGCAGAGATCATTGAAGTAAACTTTAAGTTTAAACATGGGGGTGGTCTCTCAGTATCTGATTTCGGACTGAGAATTACAAGAATATATGATGCGATTGGTTACAATTACTTACCTCATCGAAAAGGAGAATGAAACATGTCAGATCTTTATCTCACCAAGAATGTTCTGAGCGGTTCCTCTGAGTACTCACTGAATGTGGATACGGTCAACTTTGAAGTAAATGACAGTATTTTTGTCGCGGTCGATAATGACATGATCGCTGATGACCTGATGATCATTGGTCTGGACCCAAATATAGATGTGACTCTGAAACTATTCTTACAGTATCCAACAGGAGCAAAACTTCGTATTAATCCAAGTCCGGCAGCAGGAACGCAGGTAACACAAGCGGCTCCATACCAAATGAATGATGATAATGACTCTCGAAATATGTGGTTTCGTGTACCCAAGTGGACAACACTTCAGATCCAGTTCAACACCAAAACCACAGATGGGGCTCTTCAAGTCTCTTTGATTGGTCGCGGGTAACAGGAGGAGAGTTCTCATGACTGTTCTCAGAACAACCAAAAATGTGCTCAGTGGGTCTGCTGAATATGTGTTTCCTGCTTATGCTACCACGGGCTCTACTGGCTTGATTGGTGGAGACTCGATCGAACTCTTATTTGACAAAGATGTCATTTTAGATGATATAATTGTTCAAGCCATCACGAGTGGGACAAATATTGATATCGATCTCTATCTCAATTACCCCACTGGAAACGGGCTTCGATTGACAGCTAGCGCAGAAAATATTACCTCGACTACCCCTTTCCAACTCAACGATGACTCTTCAGATCGAAATGCTTGGTTCCGTGTTCCAAAATGGACCACCCTTGGTCTTTTTCTCAACTCTGTTCAACCAGCTCCTGCCGGGGACGGGGCCTTTCAGATTATTGTGATTGCCCGAGGTTGAGACTACCTTGTTTGTCCAGAAACAAGGTGGCCATTTTGTGACTATTCTACATCTGTAAAGTAAAGGTGTAATAGATGCGA
>JALTMC010000626.1 GCA_027005175.1 Myxococcales bacterium | reverse complement strand
GGTCTATGTTACACCTATCGCAAAGGCCGTTATTGCATGTGTCGCAACAACAACGAGTGTGGACAAGGGCTGATGTGCAACACGTCTTTCCTTGGCTCGGCTGGTGCGGGGGCCTGTGCCAAACCTCGGACCAAACGACCCACGTGTCCCGCTGGCTTTGACTGCCGAAACTTAGGCTTTATTGAGCTTTGCTTGCCTCAAACCAGTGACGCCGGTCATACCTGCAGTAGCGAACGTGCTTGTCTGGCCGACCATGTCTGTGCTCGCACATCAAATACCGCCAACAACGGTGTGTGCCTCGAACTGTGTTCCACCGAAAGACGCTGTCTTGGTGGGGGAGTTTGTATCTTGGAGTTGAACAATCAGTTGCGTGCTTGCGGTTGCCGAAATACTCAACAATGTCTTGTGGGTCAAACATGCGAAACTCTGACGCAGGGGGTGGGGATCTGCAAAGGAAACTTGGCGTCCCACTGTAGCAACGGTATATGCGAGAGTGCGAAAGGAGAGAATTGTCTGACTTGCCCCGCTGATTGTTCCTGTAAGGCAGGAGAGGCTTGCCTGAATGTACAATGCCAAAAGCTCAGCGCATGTGGGAACAAAAAGTGTGAAGCAGATTTTTATGAGAATTGCTCAAGCTGTCCCCAGGATTGTGGCTGTGGCTTGGGACAAACCTGTGTCAACCAACGCTGTGTTGACAAAGTACAGCCAGACGCAGGTCCTCCAGAAGATCTTTGTCCAGGAGGAGAACTCAGCACCAATGAACAAGGCCAAACCATCTGTAGCTCGCCTCGCCAATGTGGCTGTGCCACCCAAGAGCCCGCCTTGCTTTTGATGCCCTGGCTGCTCATCCTGCTGTGTGCTTTTCTTCTGCGACGAAAGCAAACTTGGGACTAGCGAGTAAAGAAGACGAATGGGACGGAGAGGATGTTGCGAGCGCGACAATATCTTCTTCCCTCTTGAGGACTTCCTCGTAGCCACCGATGGATTAGAACTTCCAAGAATGGAAGCCTTCTGTTTGTCATGAAAGATTGTCAGATATCTGGGAGCGAGTTCTTTTCTGGGTCGGCTCGCTCTACGTCATGGACATGCGATGTCGTGAAAAGTTCCTGGAAGAAGTGGAAAGTAAGTAGTCCTGGAAGTGTTGGGACGCTAAACAGGACCATGCGATGTCGTGAAAAGTTCCTGGAAGAAGTGGAAAGAGAGCATTGAAATCTCAAGCTTCGAATTTGCAACTCCATGACCTGTGTGTCGTACGGGCTTCTTGCAGTATTTGAGTGAAAATACGCTATGGTCTAGATATGGTTGTGAAAAGAAATGGACATAACCACTGCCTCTTTTGGTGTGCAAGTTTGCGATGACAAATGTACTGCAAGCTTGGTTCGAACCATGGATTGACACAGATTCAGGATGGGGGTTTTAGCCCCATCCTGACGAAGAAAAAACCGACTGAAGTCGGCTCAATCCTTTCGTTTTTCCTGAAGGGCAAAGTGTTCAGAGTGCCCCGAAGGGGTAGTTCCGAGATCCTCAGAGTGGGGGCTCATCTACACGGATATACAGGGGATTTCGCTATGCCCATCTGTTTTATAGGCTGTCAGGTTTCCGTAGTAAGTCTCGATGGTTTCGGATTTGCGCCAGCTGTGTCCCACTTCTTCAACAGTGTTACTTGGATTTGGATTGAGGCGTACGCTTTGTTTTGGGTGCTTTTATGATCTTGAAGTCGGGGCTACGCAATCCGATCAGCAAGGAGTCACCTGAAGGTGTTACTCGGTATTCTCCATACCGGGCTTTGTTGTAATATTTGGCGTGGCCTTCCTGGAAAAAGAATGCGTTGGCTCCAATACGCCAGCGTCCTTTTCGAAAGCGATAACGAAACAATAACTCTCCTTTTTTGAGTTTTTGCTTGCCTCTGTGAATACGCATAAATTTGCCCACACGATTCTTGTCAAGAGTGATGACAATATGACCATCCTTTGGGACCTTTTCCTTCTTCTTGGCACGTACTCTTTTCTTCCCAGCAAGCTTTCGAGCTATCGCATAATCAAGCTTTCGAGCTATCGCATAATCAAGGATCATATAGTCTCCCTGGATGAGCGAGCGCGGGTCTACCGGTGCTAGTTTTAACAACACCGTGGTCCCATTCGTTCGAAGTTTCTCTTTCTGCCAGATCATAACGTTGGGTACAGAAAATACAATCACTGTAGCTAACCAAAAAATAGCTTGTCTCATAGCTTCTATCCTATCTCGTGTTTTTTGTTTTCTATGCTGGTGTTACGTTTGGTTCTGAGGCTAGTTTATGGAATACTGTGCGAGCCACGATTAAGAGTATGCCGGGAACGAGTAGGGCGACGGATTTCATTAAGAGAGAGATTTGGAGGCCATAATAATAAAATCCAACAAAGGCGATCAGAGAGACAATCGAGAGTCCAACGAGGACAGACTCTTTGCGGAAAAAACCGACGGTCATGACGAAGCAGGCTGTGGTAATGCCAGGTGCGTTGTAGGCTGTAGCACAAAATAGAAGCAGGGTGATTCCCCCGACAAGGAAAAGCTTGTCTGTGGGAGAGACATGGTAATCTTTTGCGATGTCTGTACCAATCAAAAGCCACATGGCAGCGACGACGACAGTCACCGGGAGCCAGGTTTGGATGGCGAGTATCTTGCTTGTGAGAGGGGTTGTGGAGAATGCTGTAACAGCGAGCAGTGCAGCGGCTGTGGCATGTCCCATGGGCGTTAGTAGTTCGCGCAAACGCTCTGTTTTTAGGGCTGGCATACGAACCCAAACGGTGCGAATGAGCAAGGTCATTAATGCGATGTATACATAGGTGAGTCTCGGTCTTTTCAACGTCGCAAAGATCAATAACATCGCGCAGTGGGTCACAAAGGTTGAGATAAATCGTTGGAGAGAGTCGGGGTAAAGAGCCATCACCACAAGCTCCATGACCACAACACCTGTGGCAGCAGGGACGAATTTTTTAAAGAGGAGAAAGAAACCTATGGTGACTAAGATACGTCCTGTCATCGCCATGGAGAGGGCAAATTGATTAAAAAAGATGCTAAAACTTCGGCGTTGTGAAGTGTACAAGATGAAAGCCAGACCCAAAAACATAGCACCTGTAAAGAGAAAAGAGCCGGAAGCTTTCTCATTAAGGATTCGAGCCAGGGCTAGAAAGAGAATCATAAAGAGAGAGGAGAGCCAGGCGCTCATGCCGATCAGGCCTTTGATGTACCAGGGTGTGTTGGTCGGTGTTGTCTCTTCGACTTGGGGCATAATGTCCCAGGACTCAAACTCTTCTTCCTTGTCTCCCAAAGAGCTCTTCTTTGCCAATCTCTTCAGGGTGTCCTGGTCATGTGTCGTCAACACTTTTTCTTCTGCCAGTTGCGCTAACAACTGTGCCACGGTGGGGTTTTTTATTGTCATATCGATCTTCCTTTGCAGTTTGGTTGCGGACATCTTTGCTCAAGCACATTGCACGAAACTCAACCCTCTCCCTTGGGATCTGGGTCAAGTTCAAGGAGTCAGTAACTCAATCCTCTTCCTTGGGAGCTGGGTCGAGTTTAAGGAGCCAGAACACGCCTGCTGTTGCTTGTGCGATGACAAAAATACTTAAGAAAAAGAAGATACCAATGGGCTCTCTCCAGTTGATCCACTTGACGATGACAGATGTATCAATGATGATGATACTTAATATCCCAAGAGAGAGAGGGTATAGGTCTGGCTTAAAATGACGGTAAATAAAATAGGTTCCAGCAATCACTGCGGCATAAATTAAGAGAGAGAGGCTATACATGACACTGGATATATGAGAGTAACGTGATTTGGTAATCACACATAGCCATGCTGCCCAGCCTATGAAAAAGAGGGTAGAGGAAAATAACGTTCTCTCTGCCCAACGGTTTGTCGTTTGGAGCCAGGTTATGCCTTTGTGTTCAAACACCATCCAGATGGCGAGAGCCACTGCATTTAATCCACCGAGTGCCAAGAACATCGACAAAGGAGAGTAACGCATACCAACGATCTGGATGTAGAAGAGAGCGAGTCCAACGTTGAGTAATAACAGCCAGAAGATCCAGAGGGCTGCGAATTGACTTACGATGACCCAGCCGAGGGCGAGCATCGCCCAGCCAGTGAATAGTTCATAAGGATCGGCACCGGTTTGGTAGGTCTGGCCAAACACGGCCAGCAAAGGCCCAATCAGGATGGCTGCTACCAGTAAGCTGACTTTGCCTGAGAGCTTCTCAAGGCCCAGATACCACGCGAGAAAGGTGGCTACAAAGATGCCTCCTTCCAGTACTCCAAATTTCGAGAGACGGCCCATATCAGCCCAGTTGTAAGCAAAGAAAAAGATGACTCCCGAGAGGAGAAATGCGGCTCCCGCAAAGAGCATGAAATGGTCCACAAAGATCTTCCAGTTGTTGGCTGTGGGACGGAATCCTAGCAATATCATCAATCGGTGGTAGCTTGGTCCAGAGAGGTCTCCTGAGTGATAAGCCTGCTTCAACTGTAACTCTGTAAGAGGCTCTTGGTTCGATATTGACTCTAGCCTAGGCTCAGAGGTTGCTTCTGTTTCTGTCGTCTCAGACATGGGAACTCCTGTGCTGCTTGTGATACGAATAAGGAAAGTGGAGTCAAAACATGGTACATCATTTGAGAAAGAAAGTCGGCTCTCCCAGAACACTGACCGGTTTGTCGTCGGTCGTAAAAATAGCCATTTGCGTCGTCTGACTTCGTTATGACTTCTTGGAATAGCGAAAGTATGCCTCGGTGTCATGCCTTGTTATCCTCGCAACGGACTGCTTTACCTCGGTCCTTTCAACCGGTCAGTGTCCCAGCAGTTCTCGTGCCAACCTTGGTTGATGTCTTCTTTCTTTCGATAGCCGTTACATAAAAGGAAATGATACGAAAAAGGAACCATTAAGTTGTATGCTGGATCTTTCTTTGACTGCGAAGTTTAAGTCGCAGTGGGAAATGAACTACCCACTGAAGTGACATGGCTCACGATTTCCTGTGGCGGGATTGCTAGTTCAAGTGTGCGTTGAAGAACACCTCATGCCAGAGTGACATGGCTCACGATTTCCTGTGGCGAGATTGCTGTGATGTTTTCTACTCTACAACAATCGTTGCTTTTTCAATGAACAGTTTCTCGGATGTTCTTCCTGTTGCAGAGCCAGCAGCTTCCAGGGCTTTTAAGGTGTCCATGCCTTCTTTGACTTCACCAAAGATCGTATGTTTTCCATTGAGGTGTGAGGTGGGTACGAAGGTGATGAAAAACTGACTTCCATCGGTGTTGGGTCCTGCATTGGCCATGCTGAGCAAGCCTGCACGATTGTGTGTGACGGAAGCCGAAAATTCTCCAGCATACTTATAGCCAGGTCCGCCTCTTCCATTGCCTAGGGGATCGCCTCCTTGCGCCATAAACCTCTTTATCACTCGGTGGAATGTGAGAGAATCATAGAAGCCAAGCTTGGTTAGGTAGATGGTGCTGGTGACATGCATCGGTGCAACCGACGGCATCAACGCGATCTTGAGCATCCCTTTGTTGGTCTTAAGCATCCAGTAGTAGGTTCGGCCTGATTCAAATGTCGCCTGTGGTGGCTTGGGGAGCCGAAGGCGCCAGCCTGCGCTTGAGGTATTGATCTTACGGGTCGCGATGAATGTATCGATGGATAGGAGCACCTTGTCTTTCTTGGAGATCCCTGACTCTGTGGGGCCATTCTCCGTGGTGACAGATGCGTCTGTGATGCTCGCCTCTTGTCTTGAAGGGGTCTCTTGCGTTGTGGGCTTGGAACAACCTGGAGCGAGGCTCAACCAGCCCAAGCACAAGAATAACAGACAGAATAACAGACTTCTTTGGTTCATCAGATACCTCCAAAAACTCTCTTATACCATAATTTCAAGGGCGAAAAAGTAGAGAATATGTTATTAACAATAAAGTGCTGTTCCTTTGTTAAGAGGGTAGGGAATACAGGACGTTTTTTGTTAAGAGGGTAAAAAAAAATGAATATTTCACGTGTTTGGCTTGTAGGTGTGTGTGTGTTCTTATTGGCTTCAGCTTCGTTTTGGAGTGCTTGTGGTCCTGTGACTGTACCGAATGGTCAGGATGGTGCCAGCTCTTCGGAGAAGGGGGGAGACCACTCCTCAGAGGGTGTGACAGGAAAGGACGGGACAGTACAGACGGAGCCTTCATCGGACGCTGGATCAGGAAAAGATGATGTGGCTTCAGAGCAGACAACATCGGATGATGTGGCTTCAGAGCAGACAACATCGGATGATGTGGCAGGGACAGACGATGAACCCAAGGACTCATCGGCTCTAAGTGACGATAGCACAGAACAAAATACACCGGACAACCCTTCTGGCAAGGATCAGATATCAGGCGATACGCCAACACCACTCTGTGAAACCAAAGGTGGTTATTGCGACAAGGGGGTTGGACCCTGTAAAACAGGATTCCAAAATGCAGGCAACTCCATGGGCTGTGACGGTGGTCGTTCTGCCTTGTGCTGCTTACCCAAAGTCATCACCGATTGTGCAAAGAAAAGAGGCTATTGCGCGGTCCAGTTTTCAGCTTGTAAATCGGGCTATAAGCTTGATACTTCCGTCTCTTGTGGTAGCATTCGCTCCTTGATGTGTTGTATGCCAACCTCCAACAAGTGTGCAACGGTGAAATGCAGTGGCCCTGTTTGTAAAACGGGCTCAGGCTCTTGCTCTCAAACCAGCTATGCCTGTGATCCCGCCACCGGAAAATGCGTGGCGACTACGAAGTCGACTCCATCAAGTTGCTCCATGAGTGGAAGCACATGCAACCAGAACACCCCAACCTGCTCCAAGAACCAATGTGTGGTAAAGACCTCCTCATTGAAGTTGGCCTGTCGCCAGAGCGGAACCAATTGTATTGAAAATGCTCCTGTGTGTTCCAGCAACCGATGCTCCATTTCACAGAGAACCTACAAGCTTCGCACCTGTTCGAGTACAGGTAAGTGCGTCGCTACAAAGCCTCAATGCAAAGTTAATTGCGACTGTCCTCAAGGGCTAATGTGTGCGAATGGAAAATGCTTGAGCGGCATTGTTCCCGTGTGGTGCTGTGCCAAAGCCAATTGTCCGGCTGGTCAGAAATGTACCGGGCTCAGCGGCAATACAGGGACTTGTCCTAAAGCCACGGACTGTTCGAGAAAAGGTGGTTATTGCGGCATTCAGTTTGTTGCTTGTAAAGCGGGCTATAAGTCCGATGCCTCCGTGTCTTGTGGAGGTGTCCGGGCTCTTCATTGCTGTATGCCCAACATCAATAAGTGTGCTTCCGTGCGATGCAAAGGTCCACAGTGTCTCGTCAACTCTCTGGGGGGTTGTACGCAGATAAGCTATACTTGCAACCCTGCCACTGGATTGTGTGTTCCTGCAACACAGTCCTCCAGTACAAGCTGCCGAATGTCAGGTACCAGCTGTATTCAAAATACACCAACTTGTACAAACAACCAGTGCTCCACCTTTGGGAAGACTGTTGCGGCTCGTTGCCAGCAGAGCGGTACAAACTGTATCCAAACTATACCCACTTGTGCGAGGAGTCGTTGCTCCACTTCGACTCGCACCCTGTCAAATAGTAAGTGTAACGCCACCACCGGCTTGTGCTCGCTGACGGGTATCTCCTGTGCAACCGTAGGTGGAAAGTGCGTCTCGTCTGGCCAAAGCTGTCCTCCGAATAGTACCGCTATCTCCTCCCTTGCATGCACCAACCGAAGCGATACATGCTGTGTCCGCATACCTTAATCTCTGCTCCTCACATCACTCGACCCCCCCCTCGATATATCGAACCTTCACATACTACCGATTTTCCCAAAACACTGTAAGAAGCCTGTGATAAGGCAGTCGGCACATTCTATTTCTGCATTTGAGAACCCGTGAACTCTTGGAGGAACTCTCTCTCAAGTTCTTCATATAACTGCATTTGAGGATTTTGGCCAAAAACTGAAATGCTGATGTATTGCCTAACTGATTCTTGCTAACTGATTCTTGCTAACTGATTCTTGCTAACTGATTCTTGCTAACTGATTCTTGCTAACTGATTCTTGCTAACTTACTTTATGGTGGCTGTATAGGTCATCCAGTCGACGCCACCACGTCCGTCGCGTAGGATCAGGTAGAGGGTGAGTTTGCCGGGTTTGGTCGTTTTTTCTGAAATGACCAGGGAGTTGGAGAGGTCGTCTGCTTCGCTGAGGTAGCCTTTTTTGTAGGCACCATCTGTGAGGTACCAGGAGAGGTAGAGGCGTTCGTTGGCCTGGATCTTCTTTCCGTCGGGGGTGATACGTTGGTAGATCTCACGGCTTTTTTTATCAACCGTTGCGATGAGTTTGTATGTTTGTTCCGTTTGTTTCTCGCGAGTTAATGTCCAGGGGGTTGGGAGGGCTGTCTTTTCGTCTTTGTCGAATAAGGTCAGAGCGGAGATCTTGGGATTGTGGTTGGCGGGGGTGGCTGATACGATGATACGCTTGGTGGCGATCACGATTTCTTTTCCAGCGCGGGCTATCATGGTGATAGGTAGTATTCGTCCTTGTAGTTGCTCTGCTGGTGTGAGTTTGGCTTGCAATGTACTCGTTGGGATCGTGAGATTGACAGTGGCAGCTTTGCCGAGCTTCACAGCATCGGGACTCTCATGACATCCGTGCTCTGCGTCTTTCTCATTTTTACAGAGAAACCATTCGAGTTCGATGGGAGCTGCTGTCGAAGTGGCTACCAGCGCGGAGAGTTTGACGTTGTCGCCGGGCTTAGCTGCGGGTGGGCTTGCTTTGATGCCAAGCACTCGCAGCTCTGTAATCTTCTCACGAGGGTCTGCTTCTGGTGTACAGTAGACTTGCGTGAGGGCAAGGATACTCAGGAAAATGGCGAGTACGATGGATGGGTATCGTTGCATTAAAACTCCCCTCGAACACCAAAGATCGTTAACAGGGTAGCTCCTCGCTGGGGGATACGTATCGTGAAGTTATAGTTATAACGGTACGATTCACCGATGCGAGCATTGTATACATTGATAACATCAAGATAGATACCGAGGATCCAGTGCTTGAATACAAAGCGTTTATCGACGCGAAGATCGAGTTGATGGAACATTGGAAGGCGCTCTGTTCCTGGAGTGCCATAGAGAGGACGATAGTTGTCGGAGTCGGCATCGTAGGTGGTGCGTTGTACGGGAGCGACGGGGTTTCCGCTGGCCAATCTGAATCGACCGCTCACACTCCAGCCCCAGCCAATGCGCCAGAGCAACATGATATTAAAAATATGCGGCTGGTCAAAGGCATACAGAGAGTAGGTGTTGTTTGGTTTTTTCCCTCGTTCTGCGCGAGAGAGGGTGTAGGTGAGCCAGCCAATCAGGCGGCGTCCCAGGCGCATGCGGAGCATTACCTCCAGACCGAATGAGCGACCGAATCCTTCGTTGTTATAGTTCTCCACACGAAGTTCTCCATTGCGCTCGACTGTGCGGTTGGATGGCGTAATTAAGTCAAACATCTGGTTGTAGAAAAATAGGGTTCGGAGTTGTAGTTGTCGGATGGGTCGAAAGTCAAAACCCACAGAGGATTGAAAGGCGCTGGGAGGGCGCAGTGTGGGATTGCCCAGAACCTCTCCCCATTCATCATTGGTGGGAGGGCGATAGTAATAACCTGCGGATACCAGGGCTTGAAGTGTCTTATGCAGCTTAAATGTTCCGGAGAATCGAGGACCGCCTCTCAGGTAAAGTTGTTTTTGAAATAAAAATAAATCACCTCTTACACCCAACTGTAAATTCACCCGTTTGTGCGGGTGCCATCGCCAGTTGAGGTACAAGGCAGGGGCTAGGATGTTGTTGTTACCCTTTTGCAAGATCGTTTGTGGCTTGGCGATAGGTGTCGGAAAGTTTCCGGGCTCAAGAAAGGATTGACGTTGACGGAAGGTGCGATAGCCCCAAGAACCGTCCAGGCCGGCTTCGAGTGCGTGTTGTTCGGACAGCTTCCAGGTCAGGTCGATACGCAGCTCGATGGGCAGATCCCACTTGTCTTTGAGTTTGGTGGGGATCTCATCAAAATCCTGAACAAAGCCAACACCGAGGCTGGCGTGTAACTGAAACTTTTTTGTTCGAAAGCGGTATTTTGTGATGAGCTTGGCAAAGCGAAGAGCGCGTTTGCGTTTTTCCCCTCCAATGAGAGGCACGGGGCCACCTTTGTTGGGTCCCGCAAAGTCAAAAGAGTCGTCTGAGCCAAAGATAAAAAACGAGAGCTGGTGTTGTTTGGTTTGGTAGGCGACTTTGAGCTGGTAGTCCCAAAAGGCTCCGATGAGAGGGTCTTTGGTAAGTAGGCCAAAAAAGGCATCGATATAACTACGGGCTGCACCCACAGCGATGGACCAGTGGTTGGGTAGCGGGATCTCGATATAGCCACCAATCGCCGCAAGGCTGATATAGACATCTCCATGTACACCGTTGCCTACAGGGTTGCGACTTTCTGCCGAGATCAGTCCTGCTGTGAGTCGCCCGTATTTGATGGG
Source organism: Myxococcales bacterium (assembly GCA_027005175.1). Classification (GTDB taxonomy): domain Bacteria; phylum Myxococcota_C; class UBA6777; order UBA6777; family UBA6777; genus M3003. Next base: position 2,447 of record JALTMC010000626.1, on the reverse strand, counting down.
GCCTCCTCCAGGGTAGAAGTCGATGCTTTTGAGGAAGCGTCGATTGATGACCGACAGACCTGCACCAAAGTGGTAGAGAATGGGGATGCGATGTCCGTCGATATAAAAGCCTGTGTCGGCAAAAGAGGCACCGCGTACTACGATCTCTCCACCGGTTCGTGGTGCGCGAGCAACACCCGGCATATTTTGGAAAGCACGCAGGGGATCACCACCCAGAACACCGGGTAAATCGCGCATTTCTTCACGCTTGAGGTGAAACTGCTGTGGTGTTTTCTTCGTGCGACGAGCCCGACTGGTGCTCTGCAATGTACTGAGCGGATCGGGCTTAATATAGAGGTATACCTTTCCGCTTTTGGGAATCCTCTCTTTTAGTGTGGTGGGCAAATAACCAATCGCTTTGATCACAAAATGATAGCTCTTTGGCACCAGCTTGACCTCGATCCAGCCATCTTGGCCAGTGTACTTTATCTGCTTGCGTTCTTTGATAAGTACAGCGATGCCTTCCAGTGGAATACGACGTCCACTCTCCAACACCTGGATGGAAACAGAGATCGCGGGTTGTTGTGAGGAGGGGGCTGCCAGCGCTGGAAGAGATACGAAGATACACCACACCAGGAGTAGGAGTGTGCCAAGAAGGCATGATACAAGGTCACTTTTTGGGTTGAATGATGATCTTGGGTTCCACAAATACACAGAGAAATCCATTTCCTCAGGGTCTTATAGGCTACGCGACCCAGGGGAAATAGAACAAAATCAGAGCATTGTCAAGAGAAGAACTTGGAAGTGTGGGACTCTCAGCGAGTTTTGCAGAGGCTAAAGATCGAGCCGTTGGCATGAGATAGGGTCGATGCGCTGGACATCGGTCCTTGCAGAACATACTTGTTATAAAGCCCATTGTTCAGTTTGCAGCCCGAGCAGGCGTTGCCGTAGCGATGCAGTATGGAAATGGGAAAACCACAGTTGCGTCCAGGGTTGCTTGCACCAAAGGCACAACCACCAAGAGCCCCATCCGCGATAAATCCCAGGGCAGGACAGGTGCGGAGGGTATTGCCTGCCACAAGATTTAAACGATCGAGAGGATAGTTGCTTGGACCACGGATATTCCACATCTTACACACCCCCTGACTGACCTGTAAGATCCCTGTATAACGATAGGTCATCTTCGAAGCATCGCGAGTTTGCCCTGTGTAGTTGGCCTGGGTTGTTGCACACAAGCGTTTCTTGAGTCGCATGTCACAATACACTCGTAACTCTGTTGTGCTGGGCTTGACCCAATACTCTCCATCTGGGGAAGTGCTCAATGCGCTCTTTTGTGCAGAGCAGCTGGCTTTGGGTGCATAGCAAATGTTGACAACACAGTTTTGTTTGCCTGGGCAATCATCCAGATTTTTACAGCGACATACCCCGCTCTTACAAAGCTTGGATTGACAATCCCCATTGACCTTGCAGCTCTTGGCATACACACAGGGGTTACAGGTGCCGCCACAATCGACGTCTGTTTCGTTGCTGTTCTTCTTGCCATTTTTACAAGGAGCGATACTCTCGCATTTACCGTCAGTACAGAAGCCACCTGTGCAGTCACTGTTCTTGAGACAGCTCTTTCCATCAACACACTTATTGCAAATACCACCACCGCAATCGATGTCGGTTTCTGCTCCGTCTCGAACGCCATTCTTGCATTTGTCATTGACACAAGAGCCTGTGGTCTTGTTGCAGAATTGAGGGGCGCATTGGGTGTCGCTGGTACAGTTGGTGCAGGTATTTTTCACGCAGGCTTTGCTTCCCGTACAGTCCGACGCTTTGCGGCAGTTGCCGACCTTGCAAACACCTGACAAACACAGCTTCCCCGTTCCACATTCAGCGTCTGAACCACATGTGGTACAGGTGTTGTTCTTACAGACCTTGCCTCCCGAACAATCGGCTGCTGTGCGACAGTTGCCGACCTTGCAAGATCCCGACAAACACAGCCTCCCTACTCCACACTCGGGATCGCTACTGCAAGCAGAGCAAGTGTTGTTCTTGCAAATCTGACCTCCCGAACAATCGGCTGCTGTGCGACAGTTGCCGACCTTACACACTCCTGACAAACAGATCTTTCCAGTGCCACAATCGGTGTCTTTGGCACAAGCCGAGCAGGTATTACTTTTGCAGACCTGGCCCCCGGAACAATCCCCCGTGGTGCGGCAGTTTCCAGCCTTACACACACCCGACAGACAGAGCTTTCCGGCGCCACACTCGGTGTCTTTTGTACAAGCCGAGCACGTATTACTTTTGCAGATCTTACCGCCCGAGCAATCGGCTGCAGTGCGGCAGTCTCCAGTTTTGCACACACCCGATAGGCAGAGCTTTCCGGTGCCACACTCTATGTCACGACTACACGCAGAGCATTGGTTGCTCTTGCAGACCTTTCCTCCTAAACAGTCCGATGTCTTTCGGCAGTCTCCAGT
>JALTMC010000625.1:1329-12967 GCA_027005175.1 Myxococcales bacterium | reverse complement strand
GGTGGGGGTTACAGCCAGCTTTGCGGGATGACGATCACGTCACCAGGGCGGAGTGATATATCGGGGATACGTTTGGTTCCCAGACCGCCGAGGTTGACTCGATAAACGCGCTGTGCACCTTGGATTGTTCGGATGAGGCGGGTGTCAGCAGCGGAGGCACGACTGGTAAATCCGCCTGCCATTGCAATGGCCTGAATCAGGGTTAATCCTGGAGTGTAGTCAAATCGACCTGCTTTCTTTACCTGTCCCAGTACATGTATCTTTTTGGAGTTGTACTGTTGAACCTTGACCGAGACAGAAGGTCGAGCTTTGAAGTATTTTTTGTGCAAACGCACAGCGATAGCAGAGCGAACCTCACCGGGAGTATGACCGCAGACTTTGACATTTTGGATTAAGGGGAACTGTATCGTGCAGTTGGGGTAGATCTGAAAGGTCCCTTTTAGGTCAGGCTCACCATAGACCTTGATTGCAATGATATCACCAACCCCGATTTGAAATGACTTGAGCAACTGTTTGTACTTGGCTTGCTCTTGTTTGGTGATAATGGGCTGGCTATAGGTTTTGGTTTTTGTTTGGGGGGCTTTTGGGTTACAGCCTGATGACATGATGGCGAGCATGGCAAGCCACACAAGCAAGAGCCTCATCATCTTATGTTTTGTGGGGGGGAGACCCTTTTTTTGTTTGTCGTCCATCATTTACTCCGTGAGAGGGTGTATTGGGGCACCTGACTCTGGTTGGTATACTTGTTGTTTTTACTTTTATCACGGAGAAGCAGATAAAAACGTGATGAAGTAGAGCGGGGCGAGCATCCATGGGGTACAAGAGCGGGTCGTGAGCTCAGGCTATCAGTAAGCAAGTTCTGTTTTCAAGAGTACTTGGAATTTGATATAGCCAAAGCCAATTTGGTTGTTGTTGCTCAGCACAACAAACGTATTTGAATTGCGATAATCGATGTTTGCGTTGATTCCGATCATCCAGAATGGGTAGACGTACCAGTCGAGATTGAGGTCTCCACGCACAAACAAATCGCCGCGATTGATGGTGTTATCATCATTGATATTACGAGAGTTAAAGCGGACATTTCCAGTGCCACCACCGACATTTATATTGACAGGGATCTTTCCATACCCGAGGTAACCGCCGTTGCCTTTGATACCAAGTACGACGGGACGCGTCGAGCCAAACTGTGTCTGAAACTCGATATAACCGGATGTCTCGTTGTAAAAGTTCGAGAACTGAGATGGATTGAAGTCGTGGCGGAAGCCGAGGCGAATGAATGTTGTTAAGCGGAATTTGTAGGTAAAGTCGATATTGCCAACAACCATTCCCCAGTTGTCGTTGGGGAGTCCTTCTGCGCTGCGATCGGCTGAGAAGGTATAGCCTCCACCGACGCGGGCGCGGAGTAGTATTCGGTTGGTCAACTGACCAGCGATACCAACATAAGCCTTCAGAGGCATCGCATCAACGTTGGTTCCCTCACGAGAGCTGAAGCGAGGAGCATAGTTTTTGATCACAAAGGAGCTGTCAAATGTAAAGGCTGTGCGCGGGAAGAAGTTCCATCTGATGTTGAAGGCGAAGTTGTGAGAGTTGAAGTCTAGATTTTCATTGGGATAGAATCCAAAGGCAAATCTGTATCCAACGTCAAAGGTAAGCGCGCCACCACCGGGTTTGATGGTAAAGGTTATGCCTGCACTGTTGTTGTGTGTGATGTACACAGCTCCAGTTTGTGTTCCGGGAGCGTAATAGAAGAGGGTGCGGGCGAAGACATCTTGTGCGCTGACATTGTCACCGGTGTTGCGACTGAAGTTGTTGTAGATCAGGATGGAAAAAGGAGATCGAGGCAAGAAGCGTAGGGATAGGTCTGCGCTTGCCGTGATCGTGTTGATGATGGGGTTGGGGATTTGAGGAAAAAAGTGGGTGTAGTTGGCAAATCCACCGAGGTAGAATTCCACAGATTTAGTTGGAATGTCCAACTCCAGGCCAGGACGGATGCTGAGGAGTGGGGCACCATCAATGTTTCCCAGCCTGCTGCCGTCTCGGATATCCGACTGGTTGGAGCGGTTGTATATATTGGAATCGTAGCCGAAGTTCAAGTAGAGGCGAGGATGAAACCGTCCCCTGCTACCTATTTTGACTCCTTTGGGAGCTGGAATAGGCCAGGCCGTCGAAGTTGGTAGAACGAAAAAACAGCAAAGAGTCAATAACAGCGGTGCAACAAGTGTTTGAGCAATATTTCGCTGAAATAGATGTACCGAACACAGATCGAGCATTAGTTTCTACCCACAATCAGAAAGATACGGCAATATGGAACGACGCGGAAGCGGGCTTCACGCATTGCTATCATTTTTCCCCACAAAATGCAACAGGTTTTGCATGAAACGACCACCTCTTTTACGAATTGAATCCCTTTCTCCGTCGAAAAGGAAAGTGGGCTTCTCTTTGTTTGTCGGCCCGAACGACAGAGGCGACTCATAAGATGACCTTGTTCAAGTCATCAAAGAGTTATCAGTGATAACCCATCTCGTGGAGGCTTTGTCACGATCTTTTCTGATATTTTGGCTTGGAACAAAAAAGTTTTTCAAAATTCACTCCGAGATGTTCACAGGGATATACAGGGCTCACATGTTATGCTCTGTCCTATCGGAAGATACAGGAGGTTGTGAACGTTAAAACCAATTTTTCACCTAATATACGTGAATAAGGTGCGTAAGTCACACTTTTTTATAAAATAGCCGGAAATAAATCGAGGAGCGGAGATGGGGGGAATGAGATAGGCTTTGTCAGATGTTGAGGTTAGCCAGAGGGAGCAAAGAAGAAGGGGATGACCACAGTAGCGGCTTCGCCGTCGGGTTTTGGATAGCGCCAACGTTTGAGGCGTCGGATAATGCAGCTAGCGACACGGTTGTTGAGAGAGTTCTCGTCTACTTCTGTTTCGGAGACACGACCATTGAGAGCAATGGTTATGCGAAGCTTCAGCTTTCCTTGGAGGGAGGGGCTGCGTTTGAGTTCTCTTTCATAACAGTATTTGAACTGGCTGCTGCGGCGGCGAATCATACGCATAAGTTTTCCGGCATCGAGCTTGCCACCCTCTGCGTCTCCGAGAGAGTTGATCTTTAAGCTGGATTTGATCCGGATGCGTTTGCGTCCGCGAGTTCCACCGACAGGACCACCACCGCCACTCGGGCCACGCAGTTGGTTTTTGAGGCCGATTTTGCCGCCACCACCGCCGGAGCGGCGAGTTCCACCACCTGTCGAGCCATCGCTTACGGCGATGCCATCGACATTCTTGAGTGCAGCGTCCAGATTCTTGTTGTAGACAGCACCACCAGCCAATAAGTCCTTGATCGGGGCTCCAGAGCCACCTTTCGAAGCAATTAAGCCTTGGAGCAAAGTCTTTCTCATCAAGGTTTGTTGGATCTTGCGTCGTCGCGCTGCATTTCTGCGAGCTTGTTCGGCTCGGCGGCGGGCAAGCTCTGCTGCGGTCAACTTCCGTCTCTTCCGGACCTTCCTCTTCTTGGCTCTCTTTTTCTTTTTACCCTTCTTTCTCTTCTTGCCTTTTTTCTTCTTATCTGACTTGGCATCAGACTTCTTCTCTATAGTCTTCTCAGGCAGTCGAGGCTTGGGAGGGACGATCTCTCTTGCGAAGCGGTCGTCGATCATATTGAGGGTTACTTTAGGTAACTCTCCATGCATACGGGCCCAATAGATAAATCCGGTGTGCGCGATAAAAGAGAGTAAGAGAATGGAAGAGTAAACCCAGTCAATACCTTTGATCCAGCCCCCTTGAATGATGGCGGGAAGTTGTGGTTTGACGGGGAGAGGGGGAGGAGTCACAAATTGGAAGAGAAGTGTGATCTCACCAAATGTCAGTTTCCCTCTCGACTTTTCTGTGAGAGGGGCTTGGTAGACTCCAACTTTTTTACGAGTGGATTCCGGAGCGGATGGGTCTTTGTAGTCGACTTGTCCGACTTGGCGAGCAATACCTTTCTTTTTCAGACCTTGGAGGTCACTCACACCAGAGCCTAGGGAGAGACGTCCGTCCATCCATTCGGCGATAGTGATAAAGTATTTGTCACCTTTGAGTTCGAAGAGAGGAAATCGCGGGGGAAGACCTGTGGCAGGGATCACAAACGTATTGCGATGAGATTCTCCCACAGTGACAGGTTCACGCTTGCGGAGCAAGCGCTCTTCAATGATCTTCCCACCTTGAATGATTCCGATTCTTAGAATTTTTCTGGTTTGTTTGGGTTGCGGCTGGCCCATACTACATCCTTTTCCTACATCATTAGGGAAAGTGGCTGCAGGAGATTGGTCTGTGACAGTTGCACCGAATCAAACCACGAGGTGGATCGGATCACAAACAAATTCCTAATTCTTTTCTTTGCCTTTGACGATTGCAAACTTGAACTTGCCAAAAGACGCTTGTCCTGCCGTATACATGATCTCAGACAAGAGACGGAAGGGCATCCGAGAGTCTGCCACAATGGTGACAATCCCTTTAAACTTGATGGCTGAGTTAAATTTTGCAAGCTTCTTTCTTTTGTTGGCGGCGTCTTTAAGGCGCTCCAACAAGGGCAGAATCAGATAAGAACTCGGCTGTTGGTCCTTTTTCAACTGCGCGTCCACGGTCCCATCACGTACATCACAAACTTTTTTACGGTTCACAAGGATCGCCTTGGTGGTAATCCCGATGGTTGTGGTGGGTTTAATGGGGAGCTTCGCAGTTGACGTTGGCAGCTTTCGTTCATCTGTTTGTGCCACATCGATCGGCGATGTTGAGTAGCTCATAATCAGGTAGATGAGTACGTTGACAAAGATGTCCATCAGAGAGGTCATCTTTAGCTCAGTTTTTTCTTCTTTCGCTCGGCCAGCACGTTTTTGCTTTTTGCGCTGGATCCTTTGTAGTTCAGCAAGTGACATATCAGCCATTGCAACATCTCCTAATAAGGACGGCTGTTCGAGCAGTTTCTTTACAAGCGAAACTCACATCCAAAGCAGCCTATTCCAACAGTCAACACAGAAGCAAAAAAGTTCCACTCAACTTCACAAATAGTAGCATGTGTTTTTCTGAAAAAGAACATGACAAGCTGGCTATTGTGGGTTATGGAAGCTTCTACCCCTGTCTTGGCTAGTAGAGTCCTGTATGGGTTTTCTTGTCATTGTGTGAAGGTGAGGATGATCAAGGATGATCAGATCACACCTGCACTCAGGACTACTTCTGGAAATAAATCACTCTTACCCGCGCTCTTTTCGCGGCTGTGATCCATGATTCCGATGATCACTTCGTACTGAATTTTAGGTTCAGCCATAATGATCACGCGACTCTCATCCGGAAACAGCTTCTTGATCTTCGACAAACAACCACGTAGCTTCTTGAAGTTGTATTTGTTTTCGATCTTGCGAACGGTGGGGAGCTTTTTCTGAGGGTTTTGCATGGTCGCGGGAGACATGTCACAACCCTGAGAAATCTTGCTGCCACGAGTAATTAATGTGAATCCACGGCTGGTCACAGAGATTGTCAGATTCAGAGGTTTTTTCTTCTTCTTCTGTGGGGTCTCTTGCTGTGGTTCACCCGTATTCATCTTCGGGGCAGACACATTGATAACGCCGATTGTGATGAATTCAGCACTCATGATCAAAAAGGGAATCAAGAGCATGATGATATTCATCAAGGGCATTATGTTGATTTCTTCAAACTCTTCTTCGACTGCTCTGGCCATGTTTTATCTCCACTGCCATCTATCTCTCTCTGCTGAGAGAGTTGAAGGGGAATCTTCAAGTTGATGAGTAGACATGTCAAAACGCCTGTATTCCCACATGATTCTTCCTACCAGACTTAAAAACGGGTGCCTATCACAAAAACCCGGGTAAGAGAGGTGAGATTTTTCTTCTCGTCATCTATCAGAACGAGATTGTCATACAGACGTTGGGACTATCTCTAGCGATCCAGTGGGTTACCCTGGCCTTTGGCACGGTTGAAGAGCAAGTTTTGCAATTTCACCGTGTACTCTTCGATCTCATCAATGATCTTTTTGGTGATGCTGCTCAGTACAGCATGGGCCACAAGGCAGGGAATCGCGGAGACGAGACCAAATGCCGTGGTGTTCAAAGCGATCGAGATAAACTTTGCGAGGAGCTGGGACTTCTTGTCGGGAGTCGCAGCTTCCAAAGCCTTAAACGCGTTGATCAGACCAAAGATCGTTCCAAGCAGTCCAAGCATGGTCGCGACGTTGGCGATTGCTGACAACAGGTTGGTACGCTTTTGCACTTGGGGAATCACTTCAAGGGTTGCTTCTTCGATCGCATTGGAGATCTCCACTTCGCCTTTGTTGGCGCGGGTGAGTCCGGCTTTGACAACCTTGGGAAGGGCTGCAGAGGGAGCAGCATTACAGAGCTTGATGGCGCGGTCAATGTTGTTGGCCATGACAAGCTTTTGGATCTGTGCCATGAAGGCAGCACCATTGATGTTGTATTTAAAGAACAGGAAAATGAAACGCTCGATCATCAGACCGATGCCGAGAATCAAGCAGACGGCGATCGGGTGCATGAACAGGCCGCCTTGTTTGTAGAAGGTCACGATTTGATTCATGTTTGGCTCCTCTCGGGGGTTTCTTTCAAACAATATGAAGTGATAGGCATTCATCAGCCTTCCCACTCATTGGGAAAGCGTCATATTCAATTCGATCCTTGCCGAATATTGCGCTTATTTTGAATTCAAAATGGTGCTTTTTTGACGGCTTGGATCACCTTCTTGAGAAAGTTTGCTTTGAGTTGCAGACCTTGGTAGTTGAGGGGGGCTCGATGTAGCACATAGAAGGCTTGCGGTTTTTGGATCTTACCGACGATCTTGACAGCATCTTTGATGCGAATCACGTTTCGAGGTTTTCTCTTTGCTTCTGCATAGGACGATGGCAGCACAAGCATGGTGACAAATGCAAGGAGAAGTATCCAAGCATATCCGCGTTTTTGATGTTCATTTGGCATGATAATCGAGTCCCTAATTGCACAGCGATGTTGATGTGCGATGCGAGTACAGGTGGGTTCCACACCCAGTCCGTTCTTCGGCATCGATTTGTAGCACAAGGTTTTGGCAGAAGTCAAGCGACATATCAAGGTATACAGAAGCTCCTCAAGGGCCTTTGTTACAGGTGTTAGGTCGTTCCGAAGAGAAATTATCTCAAAGATCATAGGGGATAGATGCCTCGAAAAGTCTGTTGGCGTCTTTTTTCCCGAAGAGTGACTCCAGTTCGGACATTGTGTTTCATCAGAAAAAAACTCTTATGTTGTGGACGTGGAAACCTCCTCCAGAATCTACAGCGAAAGCGAAGCGCGACTGCGTAGGCTGCCCCTACGGGGTGAAGCCGCAGGCTGAACCAAGCGGATTAGGTGGGGGTCATGACTGCTCTTGCTGCCTCCTTCGTGCAAAACTCAACGAGGTGGGGTGGCCCGAGGTGGGGTGGCAACGGGTGCTCCTCTCCTCGGAGGTGCTTTTCGGGCTCCAGCGGGAGGACGCGCTACAGGGGCTCCAGCGGGAGGACGCGCTACAGGGGCTCCAGCGGGAGGACGCGCTACAGGGGCTTTTACAGGACGCCGGGCAACGGGTGGGCGTCGTCGCCGTGCCCGCTTTCGCTTGCGTTTCATTCGCAGTCGCTTTCGTAAGATCCTTTTGATCAAACGCTTCAACTTCTTCCTCGCTCGTTTAAGCTTTTTATCCGAATCATGAAGGTATTTTCTCACAGGTGCTTGGCTGCTCAGGCCCGATTTTCGTGAGATATACACTCGGAGGTGTCCGGAAGCAGCGTTGTAGCGGGCAAGAGTGTTGACTTGCCGAACAATTCGTCGTTCGTGTCGCAAGGACGGTGGAACCTCTGGAGCGACTGCATTGATGGATACTTTTTGAATAGGCAGTGTTCGATCCAGGTTGAGGATCCCCAAGTAATAGTGGGGTTCAATGTAGGAGGGATACTGTCGCAGAACAAACTCGAACTGTTTGGCTGAGGCTGCGTATTGGCCTGTGGCATTGAGTGCGATCCCAAGATTGAGTTGGGCCTCACGAGAGCGAGGGGCGTACTTGATGGCCTTGCGAAAGCTCGCCACTGCGTCTTTGATCTTTCCCGGTTGGCTGAGATAGATCACACCCATCAAGTTGTGTGCTTCTGGGAAGTTGGGGCGTTTGCGAATGGCGCGGCGTAGAGAGGATAAAGCGGCACTCTTGCGTTTCAACTTGAGGTACGTAAAACCAAGGTAGTAATGAGGCTCTGCTTTTGTGCGATCGGTCTTTGCTGCGCGATTAAAGGCCATACGAGCGAGTTCGTACTTTTTTTGCTTGTACCAAACCAGTCCCAAGTTGAGGATGGCGCGGGCATTGCTTTCTTCTTTTTGTTGAATAGCGCGAGCCATCTGCTCACTTCGTCTGTATTGACCGCGTTGGGTGTACAGATAAATGAGTTCATTGCGGAGAGCTGTTTTGCCTGGAAACTGGCGCATTTTGGTTTCGATCATATTCATCGCTTGGCCTAGAGAGCCACGAGCGAGATAAAGTCGAACCAAGTTGATGATGGCATCTTCAAAGGCTGGCTTGATCTTGAGAGCCTTTTGGTAGGCGCGTTCACTTTTGATATATCTGCCTGCGCGATGATGGAGTACACCGATGTTGTACCAGGCCTGGTACAAGTTGGGCTTCTGCTCCACGGCTTTTTGAAGGGCTTGCAATGCTGCCAATGGGTTGATCTTGGCAACTTGGACAGCCTCTTCGAACAGCCGCACTGCTGTTTTGGTTGGGGCAGGGGGTGGAGTTGGAGCTTTGTCTACAATGGCAGCACCGCCATCTGTCGCCCCGGTCAGGCTTGTCCCGGCATCAGCTGCACTGGAGGTGTTGGTGTTGGTGTTGGTGTTGGTTGTCGCAGTGTTTGGACAGCCAAGCGTCCAAGTGAGGACACCAAGCAAGCCAACATAGGTAAACCACTGCAATCGCTGCATTCGAGCACTCCTGTTATTGTCGCGGTTTGGGAGCAGGGGCAGACACCTTTGGACGAGGTGCCGGAACGTTACGCGCTTTGGCGGGCTTCTTCTTCACCTTTTTCTTTGCTTTCAAGGAGCGAATCAAAGGTAGTGGTGATGTGGGTGTAAACTTGAACTGGGGTTTGTCTTTTTTGGGTAAGGGGATATTCGGATCAGAGCGATGCAATGCTTCGTATGCTTTGTTGGTACAATCATTCTCATAATTGAGCTTCTTTGAGCGGGTCACCGCCTTGCGATACAAAGCAACAGCTTGTTTTTCCAAGGGCTGAATGAGCTTCTCATCAATATTCTGTTTGAACATATCTTTGGCTTCCTCTGTCCATTTTAACCCACGGATTCTGGGAAGAGGTGCTTTTTGCAGTGTTTCTGCGATTTTCTGTTTTCCTTCTGCGATACGGAACATGGAGCAGAGTAGCCAAGGGGCTGACTTATACTGCACCAGCTCACTAAATTTTCGAGAGACTGCATCGTATGCTTTGATCTTTTTATCACGTTGCTTCACTTGACGTTTTGGATTCTTGCTTGTGATCTGCATGGCGAGGAAGTCGTTGTAGTCTTCCATGGCGAGATAGTAGGCTGCCTTGGCTGGAAAGCGGCGAGTCAACAGGATATCGGTAGGCTTCATACGTGGATTGAGCCGTTGGTAGACCTTGATGATCTTTTCGTATTCACGTCGTTGTTGGCGTGGGCTCAAGCCTTGTTTGGACTTGTGCTCCATAATGAGGCCATACGCCAACATCACACGACCGACCTGGCTGTCATTTCGCTCAAAGCGGCGGATGAATTGACGCAGTATTCGAATCATATCGTTGGGTCGATTGCTGCGTTTGTAGATCATCGCTGCCTTGTATAAAATTTCTGGTGCATCTTTGCGCTCGCTAAACCGGTTGGAATAGCGAACATAAGCACGCGCTGCTTGGTCGTAGCGCTGCAGGTTTTCCATCAACAGTGCAGCATTGTAGAGTGCGTCCGGGCGATGCTTTGACTTCGCAAAGTTGGGATCTGTCGCCAGTTTGTTGTAGCGATTCAGGGCCTTCTCAAACAAGAAGTACTTTTCTGCGTTGAATGCTACATTAAAGAGAGCTTGATCGGCTTTATCCCACTTGGGATAATCTCTGACGATCCGCTCATAGAGGCGGAGTGAAGAACCATAGCGCTGTGCGCGTGTGTAGAGATAGGCGGCGTTCCAGAGTGCAGCAGCAGCTTTGGGGATCTTTGGGTTTTTGTTGATGATCTCAACATAAGCTGTCGCAGCTTGGGCATATTTCCCTTCTTTTTCCAGACGTTCTGCTTTTCGAAACGCGACCCCCAGGCGTATGAGCCCAGCGTCTTTGACACCACAGCCCTGTGAGCGGAGCTTGTCCATTGCCTCGACCATCTCGTCATCTTTGCCCTCGCGATAATGGCTCGCAACGATGGTTTCGCAGGCAAATTTTCGATACTTGTGTCTTCGGTATCTCTTGATATAGCTCCAGAGCATCTTTCGAGCATTTTCCAACTGGTCGTATTTGTAGTAGATGCGAGCCAATAGGTACATCTGCTCCGGGATGCGCTTGTCTGAGGTGTTGAGATACTTTTTGACGAAGTAGACACGTGCCTTCACCAACGCTTTTTGGTTCTCATTGCTGATCGGGATCGGCTTTATGTCTTTTTTGCGTCGAATTCGACTGCGTTTTTTCTTCTTCTTTTTGGCCGCCTTGGCTTGTTCTTTCTTACGAACCCCAGGGAGTTCGCAAGCCATACGCAAGATCTTTGCTCGGCAGTCTTGGTTGACCATATGAGCATAACTGTCCACGAGAGAAAAAGAGGCCTCTTGACGAAACTTTTTCTCCCCTGCCCAGTCTCGGATCTTCTTGAAGAAAACAGCGGCTTCTTTGTAGCGATGGACAAAGGAGAGGCTATCTGCCAGATACCAAGTTAACTTGTAGGCTTCTTTGTGATGTGGAAACTTTTGCAGGAAGGCCTTGTAGTTGTCGGCTGCAATGGAGCACGATTCCTTTGCCGCTGCCAGGAACTTCGCTTTGTTTTCTTTGTCTTTTTCTGCCTCTTTGCGCAATGTGTCACAGCGTGTGTGATTGTACAGCGCTGTTCGGTAGATATTGTTGCTGATGATCTTTTGTACGGTCCGTTGAGCGCGGATATTTTTCTCATTGACGCGGGCCCAGTTTGAGCCAGGGCCAAATGTCTTTGACAATGTGGCACGTGCGAGCATCGCCTTACTCAAATTACCCAAACGACGCCAGGCCAAGATGGTTTGCTGCTGAACCAGCGGGTTCTCCGGATGGTTCGGGAACAATTGGAGGATCTTGACGTTGGTCGCGATCACCTGTGCCCATTTGCCCTGGACTCCATAGTTTTTCGACAACTGCAACAAAACTTCGCGAGCGTAGGGCTTTTTGATACCAACGCGGCGGATGTACTGAATGGCTTTGTCAAGGGAACCCCAACGCTCGTCTGCGAAGCTGATCGCGATATACTCGATCGATTCATCGCGAAGAACGGCGGCACCTTTCTTCACTTTTTTCTGGATGTAGTATTCAAGCAGTTGGGTGAAACGATCGATCGCAGGCTGGAACTCATCCAGGAGATAGTGTGTCCAGGCCAGCTTGTAGAGGGC
>JALTMC010000625.1:0-1319 GCA_027005175.1 Myxococcales bacterium | reverse complement strand
TTTGGCTTTTTGTCGCTGGTTGGAGCGAAAGTGGAACTCTCCCAAACGAACCCAGGCTTCAGCCAGTAGGGTCCGGGGGATCTTGAGAGAAGCATACTCTTGAGGTTGTTGCTTTTTCTTCTCTTCCAGTTTCGGAATCATAGCAAAGTACTTGAGCGCGTCGGGGATATTTTCTTCTTCACCACGACAGTAGCCCAACAGATAATACGCGTTGGCCAACAAACGGTATTTGGGAAACTGGCTTGTCAGTCGCTTGAGCCATACAATCGTCTCGGAGAACTGCTTTTTCGCGGGAGTCGGCTCTTCCGTGATCTCTTTGTTCTCGAACTTTTTGAGATCCTCTTCATAGCGACCTGCGCGGGCCAGGTAATCCTCATACTCTTTTTCGTAAATTAACTCTGCCAGCCGATACATCGCGTCTGGACTGTATTTGGGATTCTGTGGGTACTTCCGGACAAATGCCTTAAAATAGGCGATCGCGCTAATGCGCTTCGCGTTTTCTTTTTTCTCAAGAATCTTAATGCGCGACTCAAACCCACCGGCGATCAAATTGCGGCGCTCTCGATAGCGTTTGCGCACCAACGCACGAACTTCTCCAAGGTATTCACGTGCTGCTTTTCGAAACTCGACATACGTTGCGCGTGTCTTTTTTACTTCTTTTGCTCGCTTATCTCTCGATAGGCGGATAGAGTCTCCCAAAGCCTGTGGTGCAGCCTTGCGGGCGATAGGCTTGGCCTGCTTGGACTTTCCTGCGGTCACTTTGGTTGCAGCACGACGTCGAGGCGGTGCCTTACGTGTTGGGGTTTGAGCTTTTGCGGCAGATGCCAAAAAAAGTAACCCTGTTATAAGTATCCAGCGATGATTATGTCTCATGGTCAAGCCTCACAAGCCGAACATGTTTCCGAACAAAGACCATTGGTACGGTGCTCTTGTTCATTTATTTCACTTCTTGCAAAAGGTCACGAAACTCAGAGTCAAGGACTTTGAGCTCTCGATTCTTATTTTTGGTCAGACGGAGCTTCTCACTTTGCAGTGTTTGCTTCTCCCGCCAAGCCACGTCGATAACGCCGACTTCTGCACGCAGTACAAGGTTGTAAAACTTCTTGCGCACAGTGATGAAACTGTTGTAGGCGATCTTGGCTGCCAATCCCTTGGACTCATTCTCCAAGGTTGCGAGCTGCGCTCGGTACTGTTGCTGCTTGAGCTTCTCTTTCGATAGATTTCCCTGAACGGTTCGCCGAAATCGGAGTGATTGTCGGCGCAAACGCAAGAAGAAAGCACGCAATTTAAGACGAGCTTGTTGCAGCTTTTGGTTGTTG
>JALTMC010000624.1 GCA_027005175.1 Myxococcales bacterium | reverse complement strand
CTGTAAACTCGATACGAATCATTGGCTCCATTCCACTCTATACTTGACCAATGACTCTAGATATCACAACTACACGTTAAACGCAAGTTGTGATAACTCGCGGTATATTTACTTCAACAACAGCTCCGACAAAAAACCAACTTGTGGAGAGTCTGGATTTGTGGCTCCTGCTGCTGAAGGTGATTTCTCCAAGAGCTTTTACAAAAAATCAACACGCTCTTTCTGTAAAGGCGGTGATCGGAAGTGTTGGGGAACCGGGTATGACTGGAAGATCGACTATTCCGGATACAAGTTTACCAAGGAGAGTACCACAACCAAACAGATCAAGTGCAACTAGCTCCTATACCATCGACAATACCCATCGACACAGCGAGACCGCACCTCTTTCCATGACTCGGTTTGCGATTTACGGCCATATACGCTAAGAATGGTAGTCCTGCGCTATTGGGGTCGGTTCTCCTTGTTGATGGAAAGATGAATGACGGAACAGTCGAAAGAGAAGTTAAGTCGGGCAGTAGAGGATTATCTGCGGGCGATTTATAAGCTGGAGGAGCGAGGGCAAAAGATCTCAACCTCTGCGCTTGCGGATGTTTTGAATGTTGCACCCGCATCCGTAACAAAGATGCTCAAACGTCTGGCCACCATGAACTTTGTTGAACACGAGCCCTACTACGGTGTAGGTTTTACACCCGGTGGTAAAAAAATCGCTCTGGAGATCGTTCGGCACCACCGACTCATCGAGTTGTTTTTGGCTGAGATTGTGGGTGTTCCCTGGGACCGTGTTCATGAAGAAGCCCACCAACTGGAACATGCCTTATCTGAATATCTCGAAGACAGATTGTCTCAGCTGCTCGATGACCCTGACACTGATCCACACGGTCAGCCCATTCCTTCGAAGGATGGAACGCTTGTGACACGTCATATTCAAACTCTTGCCTCCATGAAAGAAGGCACAAAAGGAGTGGTGGCAGAAGTGGATGACGACGATGGTGACCTTCTCCGCTATGTTGCCCAAAAAGGCCTCTTTCCCCAAGCCGAGATCCGCTTTCTTCAACAAGAGCCTTATGGCGGCGCACTTGTGGTCGAAGTCGATGGAAAGGAACAATCCGTCGGTGCCGAAGCCGCACAACATGTCTGGATTACCCCTGAAGGAAGCTCGTCCTAAAACAAACGCAATCTTTTTGATGCGCCGGATGTATCCGTGAATATCGTGTGATCTTCTTTCACTTGATTGGGTTCACCTGAAAAAGAGACCTCCTTAATCACCCTAGAATTACGGGTGAATGGAACGCTGAAATGTCGCAATCCTAGTTTCATGTTGTTTTAGTTGCTGTTCTTGGAATGCCAAGCCCCTGACTTCAGTCGGGGGTCGTATGACGTTTGAGCGAGGATTCGTGTCCAAACATCGCTAAAATTTAAGGTTGAGTTTGTTCGGTCACAACTCGACCGAGGCAGCTTCGTCCGAAAAAATAGGCTTGTTTTGGCGCTAATAGGATATCTTCTTTTTCGAGAGAAAGTACTTCTTGATCTCATCTGGGTAATAGGGGCGTATTCGATATTTGTTATTGAGCCAGCGTTTGTGTTCTTTGCTCCACTTTTTGGGTTGGCGGCCATCCTGGCTTCCGGCCAGGACACCATAGGAGCGAATACGTGGACCTACTTCAACCACCACACGAATCGATGCAGCATAACTTATCCGGTAAGGGCCGGGTGTTCGGTGATGATGGGATACATTAACGGTGTCTAGGTCGCCGTCTTTTCCCCGCGGTCCTGGGGACCAAGGCATCCCCTTGCCCACCAGAGAGCGAAAATATACCCTACTGTGTTTTCCCCAGGTCCACTGTTTCCTATCTTTTCCGTAGAGCCGTGTCAGGTATTGTACCATCTGTGTAAAGGCTGTATGGATGAGTGTGTCGATGGGTTGCTGGGTACGCAATGGTATCTTGCCATGCAGTCCTTGTAAGAATGCAAGTCGCCGTGGGTATGCCATTCTTTTGCCCATGGACACAGCATCTTTGGCAAACATCAAGCGACGAAGATGTTCGACCCAGACTCGGAATAGAGTGGGTCCTACTTGTTCGCGACGAGCGTTGCGGCTCCATCGTTTGAGCCGTTGCAAAGCATCTTTTTCTAGGGCTGAAAGGGAGGCTTCCTTTGCCATTAAACCTTGCAGCAAGCGAGGTAGGGCAAGGTCGGCCAAAGGAACTCGCACATCGGTTTGAATACGCATCATATCCTTAAGTGTATGCTTGGTGGACTCTTCCAACATTCGGGCGATTCGACCCGCCCGAAAGCCTTTGTCAAAAGCATGTCCCAAAAAGTAGGGATAACTTGCAGGAAACGGGCGGTTGTTGGAACTCACTACATAGCTGCGACGACAGACCGCTCGCTGGATCTTTGCTTGGGTCGTCTGTCTTTCGGATGTCGCCTTTTGCTGGCGGCTACAAGTTTTTTTATTGCGATGCAAGTACGGTGATTCATGGGGTTTAAGAAACCCATTCCAGCGGTGGCTTGGCTTTGTAGGGTCAAGCAAACCATGAATCCCGGCTTTGCGTCGGGCAACATCGCCAAACTGACGATAGCTAATATTTCCTTGTGTATCCGCTGTGAGCATATTGAGATTGGGAAATGTCATTTGTTTTACAAGCTGATCGGCCTGTGATGTTGTCTGTTGGTCGATAATATCGAGGAGGAATAAAGGAGGTTTCGCAAGGGAGTAAGGGACCCAGCGTACAAGAAGTCTTGTCTTTCCAGGCCATGGAATGGGCAGGATCGGACCCCTCTTTGTTCGGTAGAATGTTTTCCAGAAAACGGGGATATGAAAAGGTCCCACTTTTACCCGGACCACCGGGCGAAACTTATGAAGGAGAAGCTTGTTTTTTCCCACCTGTACTGTGCCATCTCCATTGTCCGTTGCTTTCACCGTGTCGGCAGAGTTACTCTGCCCTGCCGTTAATCCCCAAGCAAGATTACGGTTATGTCCCACGACAATGCTGGGTAAGCCAGGGATCGCGTACCCAATGCTGTCGAACTTTGTCGATTGGACATGAACCTCGTGCCAGAAGTTCGGTGTTGTAATAGGCATGTGGGTGTCATTGGCCAACAAGGCATAACCCGACTTGGAGCGCGTGGGTGCAACCAGCCAACCATTGCTACCAAAGCCACCTGGCTCAGTAGGGATGAACTTGGGAAGACCTTGTAGTAACTGACCCAAAGCTGCGAGCTTCTGACGATGATGTCTCATTCGCTGTGTCGAACGACGCGGTGTAGGCTTGGTCGGAAGGGCAGGGCGAGTCGGTGGAGGTCCCTGCTTGTGTGGAACCATAGGGTGCTCTCCCGACCGAATCACAGGTCGATCCAACGGGTTCTTCCCCATGTCTGGACCATATAGCTGATGATAACGCTTCTCTCCCAAAGCCAGTCTGTAACGAGCGTGCTTGATGTCGTTCGAGAAGGACATCGAAGTCATTTGAAAACCCTGCAACAAAAAAAGAGCCATGCTATCTTCCAGTCGC
>JALTMC010000623.1 GCA_027005175.1 Myxococcales bacterium | reverse complement strand
GTAGCGTTGTTCCGCGACTTGTACGAACAGGTAGCTGGCGAATGGCAGAGAGGCGACTGCGATCTTTCTTTTGAAAACGAACGCGTAGATCAAATCGTTTTTGTCCGTCAAAGATCACCCCTACTGTTTTTCCTCCGATGCTTTGGATCACCTGTAGAACCTCATTGTCAGAGACTCCATGTCGGCTGATCTCCCGGCGATTCAGTTTGATTCGCAAATAAGGTAGTCCAACTGTGGGTTCGACCAGGACATCAGCAGCTCCTCGCACTTTGCGCAGAACATTGACGATGCTTTGTGCACTTTTTTGGAGTTTTTGCAGATCATCACCAAAGAGTTTGAGAGCCACATCGGATTTAACGCCAGATAGTAATTCAGCTGTTCGCAGTTGGATGGGTTGGCTAAACGAGTAGCGGTTAGCTGGGCTAACTGCTTTGAGCTTCTTTTCCATCTCTTTGACTAGGCGAAGTGTTGTCATACCTGGACGCCATTTTTTGGCCGGAGACAACACAACAAAGATATCCGAAAAGAAGACACCCATTGGGTCAGTGGCTACTTCCGCTCGACCTGTCTTTGAGATGACAGACTGAATCTCTGGAAACTCCTTGAGGATCTTCTCAATTCGGGTTGTATGTCGAATGGATTCTTCCAGCGACACAGAAGGCAGTCGGCTGGCTTGCATGGCAAGCATCCCTTCATCCAAACGAGGGATAAAGTTGGCACCCATACCAAACAAGATCCACACACTTACCAGGAAAATGGCAAGCGAACTACCAATAATCGTAAGGCGAAACCGGAGAGAGAGTACAAGGATAGGTCTGTAGAGTGTTCGAAACAGACGCAACAACCATGTCTCTTTTTCTTCCAACTGACGGCTATAGACAAACGTTGCGAGTACAGGCATCAGCGTCAAGCTGACCAAGAGAGCACCACCCAAGGCAAACAACAGTGTCCAGGCCATGGGGCGAAATAGCTTACCTTCCGTGCCTTGCAGTGTAAGTATGGGAAGGTATACCACCATAATAATGATGACAGAAAAGAGGATCGGTCGACCCACTTCTTGTGCTGCACTTCGGGCCTGTTCTATCGGTGAGGCTGATATCTTATTGATGGTAAAGGCGAGCACCATATGTTCGACCATCACCACAGAGCCATCAACAATGATACCAAAGTCAATGGCTCCCAGACTCATTAAGTTTCCACTGATCCCAGCCCATCTCATACAAATAAATGCAAACAGCATGGAGAGAGGGATGGTGGCCGCTACCAGTAGTCCTCCTCTGAGATTTCCAAGCAAGAGAAAGAGGATCACGATGACCAGAAGCCCACCTTCCAGCAGGTTCGTTCTGACAGTTTGTACTGTGCGTTTTACAAGATCAGAGCGATTGTAAAAGACATTGACCGTGACCCCTTTGGGTAGGGCTGCTTTGAGTTCTTTGAGTTTCTTTTGGACACGTTCAATGACAAACGCAGGGTTGGCTCCCAAGAGCATCATCACCGTCGCTGTGACGACTTCCTTTCCATCGCGAGTAACTGCCCCTTGCCGAATCATTGGAGCATAGCGAACCTTCGCAACGTTTCGGATGTAAATAGGTGTTCCGTGCTTTGCCGTTTTTACCGGTATTCTCGCTACATCGTCGAGTGTCCGAAGGAGTCCTTCTCCCCGTACAATATACTGTTCTCCCGAGCGGAGAATATAGCCTCCTCCCACGTTGAGATGACCTTCTTCCAAAGCCTTATACACTTCACCGGGTGTGACGCCATACTTTCGAAGCTTTGTTGCATCAAGCTGGACTTCATAGGTTTTGAGTTTTCCACCGAAGCTGTTGATCTCGATAACACCTTTGACGAGTCGAAGTGGGGGAGCGATGTACCAGTCGAGCATCGTGCGAAGTTGCATGGGAGTGTGGCGTGAACTCTTAAGTTCGAACTGATAGATCTCACCCAAGCCTGTACTCAATGGACCCATCAAAGGTTTATTGAATCCTTTGGGGATCTCCTCACGTGCTCCCGCAAGCCGTTGTGAGATCCGGCGACGGGCCCAGTGGATATCCGTGCCTTCTTCAAAAACAACAGTAATTGAGGAGAGTCCAAACTGGCTCAAGGACCGAATATTCTTGAGCCTTGGAATCCCTGCCATCGATTGCTCGATGGGAAATGTGACAAACTTTTCAACCTCTACAGGAGCTAAACCGGGCAACTTGGTGAGAATCTGCACCTGGGTATTGGTGAGATCGGGAACAACGTCTACAGGAAGCGTATACATTGCTCTCAGTCCACCAGCGATGAGCAGTCCTGTCATCATCAAGACGATAAGCCGGTTATTTAAAGAGGCATTAATGATCGCTTTAATCATAGAAACCTCCTTTAATGGGAATGGCCGTGTCCGGCCTCTTCCAATGCTTTGCGTTGAAGCTCCGACTTGAGAACAAAGGTGCCCTTTGACACGATCCGCTCACCGTGTTTGAGTCCATAGAGTACTTTGGCATAACCTCCTGGAGCTTCGATGGTCACTACGGTTCTCACTTTGTAATGTCCTGGTTTTTTGCCCATCACAAACACGATCTGTCTTTGACCAATACGCTGGATCGCACTTTCTGGAATCAACAGTGACTTGGCGTTGCTCTTGCTTGTTTTGGTTTGGAGATTCGACTGGATCTTTGCATACAAAAATTGGTTGGGTCGAATTCTGCCACCTGGGTTGGGGAGTACTACGCGAGCTTCGATTGTTTGAGCGCCGCGCTCAAAGCGACTGGACAAATACTGGATTGTTCCTTCCAGATGTTTGTGTACGCCAGGTCCGTAGAGATGAGCCTTTTGACCCACTCGAATGTATGGAAAATCACGACTGTAGATCTCCAGCAATACCCAGATCTTGGATCGATCTTCGATACGCAAGATCGTTGTCTGGGGGTTGACCCATGCACCCAGAGTGGTGGGCATCTCTGTGATCTCTCCCGAACTGGGGGCTCGTAGTACAAACAGACCAGAGAGCCGCTTCAGTTGGTTTTTGGAAGGTTCAGAGACACCCAGTATTCGCAACTGAGCCCGTGCCATGCGAAGATTGATCTTTGCTTTTTGGTGGGCCACCCTTGCTGCCAACAATTGTTTGGAGGACGCAAGACCTGAGCGCTTGAGGCGTTTTGTCCGTTTGTGTTCGATGTGGACCAACCTCTCTAGTGCGTGAGCTTTTAAAAAGGCGGCTCTGGCGCGTCCTACAGCAGGACTATCAAGCAAAGCCAGGCGATGCCCTCGTTTGATACGCTGCCCTAGTTTCACAAACCATCGAACAATACGGCCTTCTACACGCGAACCTACCCGACTGACCGCTTTGGGAGGAAGTGCAACACGACCGACGGCAGAGATCTGATGAGCCGCTGCCTTTGTCTCTATCACTCGTACAGATTTGATCGTGACTCGCTTTAAGGCTCCACTGCTAAGTTTGACTTCCTGTCCATTGCCATGATCGTCGTGCCCACCATGTTTCTTCCCAGAGCCACCGTGGTCGTGACCTTTGTGCTCATCATGGTCTGCATGCTTTTTCCCAGAATCACCGTGGTCATGACCTTTGTGCTCATCGTGCTTTGCTGCTTTGGCAGAGCTTCCGCTGTCTACGTTATTCCATGTGAAATACAAGACAACACTGCCTCCAAAAAAGAGGGCTCCGGATAATAGCCAGCCAAGTAACATTGATTTGTTATTCATGGTTTCCTCCCTGTCCACTGAGGGGACAAGCCTACAGCCTCACACACATCAACATAGTGTGAGAGGGCATGTGATATAAGCTGTAATTGCTGCAACTGACTGCCTACGATGCTGCGTTGCGCTGTTAGTGTCTGAAGGGGAGTAAATACCCCAAGTTTGAGACCTTTTTCAATTAAACTAAATTGCTTCTGTGCCGATTGAAGCCGCTGCCTGAAGATGCCAATGACTTTTAGATCATTTCGATAATGGCTGAGTGCTCGAAGGGCCTTTTGGCGTAAGATAAAACGTTGAGACACGATCATCCTTTTGGATTGTAATATCTTTGCACGCTGTTGTCCTATGCCTCCTTGGTTGCGCCAAAACAAGGGCAGTGGAATGGAGATACCGCCTGTGACAATGTGTGCTCCATCTTCCAAGGAGTAGCCCATGACTACCGTTAAATCTGGAATCCCTTTGGCCTGCGCCCATAGCAATCCTGTCTTGCTTTGTTCTAGAGCGGCTCTGGCAAGTAACAATATCGGGTGATTCGGCAAATTTCGACGGAGGAGTGCCGAGAGTGACGGGGCGGCTGGAGGTTCTGGAATTGTGTCATTCTGAATCTGTAGGGTTGCAGGTGTGGGCCAACCCAAGAGAGCACTGAGTTGTTGGCGTTGTTGTCGATAGTTTGCGCTCGCGTTGTACTCTGCTTGTGTTGCACGAAGCTCTGAGGTGATAGCAAGTTGGTATTCAAGCTGGTTGCCCACTCCTTGCTTTAAACGCTTGCGTGACAGATTGGCCAGGCGCTTTAAAAATGCAGCGATATTCCGCTGAAGCAGATAGCGTTTTCGAGCTACTGCTGCTTTATTCCAGGCTCGATGAATCTGTATGGACAAATGGTACTTTCTCAGCTTCATCTCGGCTCTCACCCGTTGTAGCTGAGCTTTGGCCCAGCGCTGTTTTTTTCCCCAACGACCTCCGACGGGCAAGGGCAGAAAAAGGCGAGTAGCGACGCGGGGCAAAAGAGGAGAAGCTGAGGGACTGGCACTCGGTAACTGAGCACCACCCAAAGCCGTTAATCTTGGGTTGTTGGGAAAGATCTTGCTCCCTTTAAAGCGAGCCAAAGCCCGGCGGATTTTGGCTCGAAAGACGAGCAGAGTTGGATTGTGTTTGTAGGCGTAGTCAATGGCTTGTGAACGTGTTAATCCGCCTGTCCGGGTGATTGTCGGTGAAGGTGCGTTGAGCGTCTCTTTGGGTGTGTTTGCCATGCCTGACAAAGGTATGGCTAGCCACAAAAATACGAAACTTGCCCGTATCATGCTATTCCACATAGTACAAGAAACTCCTTATATGTATAGGTTGTTTGTCCACATGCAGAGGAAAGCTGTCGAAAATGTGAGAATATTTCAAGCCGAGACTGCAGCGAACCGCTTGCGGTTTTTTTGAACAGAGTCTTTGATGGACAACCAAATCTGTGATGATAGGAATGGCGACTTTCTCAACCGAACAGATGTTTCAAAAACACACCTGGTAGCTCATAGGCTGTAGATTGAAATGCTCAAGTTGTTTGGCCCCGTTCCTAGAGTATAGCCCACTGCCAAGAGTTATCGTCTGCTACTTTGAACACTGGGGGGGCAATGTGAGTGTTTCTCTGTGCAATGTGTAACAAGAAATACCACTGCATGGACAATGAGTCACAAAGCCAAAGCCACCAATTGTGCGTGAAATAGAGACGTATGGAAGTGAAGCCTCTTTATCCTTGGGGGGGACGAAAGAAGTCTCTTGTGGGGTTGTATTGGTAAAACAGTGGTTGTACGAGTTGGAAGGGAGCTTTGGGTAAAGCAAATATTGGAAATGTCTGATGGAAGAGGGCGTGGCCACATAGGCTACAAAGACTATTCATACATGGCTCACTGGAAGACTCTGAGCCTTCCTCATGCTCTTCATGCTCTTCATGTTGCTTTGTTGTATTGTGCTGACAGGCGATACCTGTGATGGATATAGAGCAATCATCACACCAAAGCCCCACACTATGGAAGGCTAGCACAATCATCAAAATGTTAATAGTCTTTATAAACATAGAATCTTTATCTGAACTCTACAGGCATGGGGCATGGAATCCTTGAGCAGAACTCTATAGGTATGAAATCCCTGACTTGCGTGACAATTGTGTGACAACACTTTGCAAATGTTGAACATCTGAAGAGCACCTCTACCATATCTTGCTTTCCTTGTCAAAAACTTGAGTTCGGATGATATCCATCTCAATCAATCTGAACTTAAGTTTTGTAGGGGCTTTGGAACACTTTTCTCCAGCTTGAATCTACTTTCTTTCACGCTTTCCTTCTTGGAGAGTGGGTTTTTGTTGCACTGCAACGAAAACAACACCCACGAGGTTTAATCATAACAAATGCAAACGGGATTTATTTCCAATGACGTTGCAAACAAGATTCTTCATGGCGTATTTTGAAGGAAAAATAGGACTTTGTGATTCTTGGACCCATCCGTCGCCGAAACTCAGGTGATGGATTGACATGGATCATCGCTTTGCTGACACTTTTCCATTATAGAGGGAATGCTTTGAGACTGGAGGGCAAAAAATGAGAGAGGAGTTTGAAAGATGAGCGAGAGTACAAAGTATGTCTATCTCTTTGGGGGAAATGCTTCGGAAGGCAACGCAAAGATGAAGCAGTTGCTTGGCGGGAAGGGAGCCAATCTTGCGGAGATGTCGAGTATCGGTCTTCCTGTTCCACCGGGCTTTACCATCTCAACGGAGGTTTGTGATCTGTATTATAAGCTCAATCACTCCTACCCTGAAGGGCTTGAACAACAAATTACCACGAACATTGAGAAGCTCGAAGAACTGACAGGCAAGACCTTTGGTCGTGGCCCTATCCCTCTTCTACTCTCGGTGCGTTCGGGAGCTGCGATTTCGATGCCAGGGATGATGGATACAGTCCTCAACTTGGGCTTAAACGATGAGACCTTGCCCGCTTTAATCGAACTCACCCAGAATGAGCGCTTTGCTCTGGATGCCTACCGACGGTTTCTTCAGATGTTTGGGGATGTGGTGTTGGGGATTGAGCATCATGAGTTTGAAGATGCCTTACAACAGGTGAAAGAACGATACAAGGTTAAGAGTGATACAGAGCTTAGTGTTGAAGCTTTGAAGGAAGTGATCGTAGAATACAAAGATGTTTATGACCAAAACAACACATCGTTTCCACAAGATGCGCGAGCGCAGTTGGAGGCTTCCATCAATGCCGTTTTTGGTAGCTGGAACAATCCCCGCGCAAAGAAGTATCGTGAGATCAATGACATCCGTGGATTGATTGGAACAGCGATCAATGTTCAGGCCATGGTCTTTGGGAACATGGGGGAAGACAGCGGTACTGGAGTGGCGTTTACACGCAATCCCTCCGATGGAACCAATGAGTTTTATGGTGAATACCTAATGAACGCCCAGGGTGAGGATGTGGTGGCTGGGATTCGTACACCCCAACCGATCAGTCACCTGGAAAGTGTGGATAAATCCTGCTTTGACGAGCTGGTTGAGGTTCGCTCCAAGCTAGAGAAACACTATCTTGAGATGCAAGATCTAGAGTTTACGATAGAGCAGGGCAAGCTGTATATTCTGCAAACACGGAATGGCAAACGAACCGCAGCCGCCGCTGTTCGAATCGCGGTTGATATGATGAACGAGGGCTTGATCTCCGAAGAAGAAGCGGTGTTGCGGGTCAATCCGAATCAGCTTGATCAATTACTGCATCCAGCCTTTGATCCCGGCGCAGAGGATCGTGCAGTGATTCTGGCGAAGGGGCTACCTGCAAGCCCTGGAGCAGCCACAGGCCAGATCGTTTTTTCAGCTCATGATGCGGAAACTTGGAGTGACCAGGGAAAAACAGTGATACTGGTTCGGGTTGAAACCAGCCCCGAAGATATTGGTGGGATGAATGTTGCGAGCGGGATTCTTACGAGCCGAGGTGGTATGACGAGCCATGCCGCCGTTGTTGCTCGTGGGATGGGCAAGTGTTGTGTCGCGGGTTGTCCAGAGGCTGTGATCAACCATGATGCAAAGACCGTAACCTTTGGTTCCACCACTCTCTCGGAAGGAGATTGGCTCAGCCTTAATGGCTCTCGGGGTACGGTGTATCAGGGGGAAATCGATACTGTTGACCCACAACTGACAGGTCCCTTTAGAACGATCATGACGTTGGCTGATCAATACCGAAAGCTCGGTATCCGCACAAACGCAGACTCTCCTCAGGATACCGCTGTGGCGATTAAGTTTGGTGCGGAAGGAGTCGGTTTGTGCCGAACCGAACATATGTTCTTTGAAGGAGAGCGGATTGTCTCCATGCGTAAGATGATCCTGGCTGACAATGAAGACGAACGCAAAGCGAGTCTCGATGAGTTGTTGCCCTACCAACGTGAGGATTTTATCGGAATCTTCAAGGCTTTGGATGGTAAACCGGCCACAATCCGCTTTCTTGACCCACCCCTACATGAGTTCTTGCCTCACGACAAGGAAGGCCAAGAGGAGATGGCAGAGGCGACAGGGACCAGTCTTCAACACATTCAAGACACTGTGGCAGCACTTCATGAATTTAACCCCATGTTGGGTCATCGTGGTTGTCGCCTCGGTATCTTCTATCCTGAGATCACGGCGATGCAAGCTCGCGCTGTGATCGAGGCAGCGTATGCTGTCCCTGGCTCCAAACCTGAGATTATGATCCCGCTCGTTGGTAATGTGAAAGAGTTGGCGCACCAAAAGAAGGTTGTTCTGGACGTGTATGAACAACTCAAACAGGAGCATGGCAAAGAGCTTGACCACTTCAAAATTGGAACGATGATTGAAGTCCCTCGTGCGGCTCTCACCGCTGATGAAGTTGCAACAGAAGCTGAGTTTTTCAGCTTTGGCACCAATGACCTGACGCAGATGGGTTGTGGTTTCAGCCGTGATGACTCTGGAAAGTTTCTGCAGCGGTATGTGGAGCTTGGCATCTACGAATACGATCCGTTCCAGGTCCTCGATCGCGCAGGTGTTGGGGAACTCATCAAGCTCTCTGTTGTCAAAGGACGTCAGACTCGACCCGGTATCAAGTTGGGAATCTGTGGGGAGCACGGTGGAGAGCCTTCCAGCATAGAGTTCTGCCATAGAGTGGGACTCGACTATGTGTCTTGTAGCCCCTACCGCGTTCCCATTGCTCGCCTTGCCGCCGCACAAGCTGCCATCAAGAATGAGTATGGCATCCTCACTCGTTGACCCTCTTTCGATCCCTCACGGATGTGACTCTTCACTGATGAGACTCTTCATTGATGAGACTCTTCATTGATGAGACTCTTCATTGATGTGACTCTTCATTGATGTGACTCTTTGTTGATGAGACTCTTTATTGATGTGACTCTTCATTGATGAGACTCTTTATTGATGTGACTCTTCATTGATGTGACTCTTCATTGATGTGACTCTTCATTGATGTGACTCTTCATTGATGAGACTCTTCGTTGATGAGACTTTTCGTTGATGTGATTCTTCGTTGACACTCAAAACAGAGAGCTTCCGGTGGAACTTGCCTTTTGCAGAAACCATGGCAAGTCATGGTGTTCTTACTGATGAAGGGCACTGGCTCGTCGGGAGGTTCGTCGCAAGAATATCTTTATGATACTGGCAGCGATCTCTTCCACAGATCGCATGGTTGTATCCACGACAGGCCAACCTTGTTGTAGGTACAATCGACGGGCTTCTGCAACCTCTCGGGCTACTGCTGACGTGTTGGCGTATTCGGGGTCTGGAGTTTGCCATCCACTTTTTCGCAATCGTTGGCGTCGAAGATCAGCCAGTATCGACGGATCCATGGTCAGGCCTACTTTTAAAGGCACGTCAACTTTTAAAGCGTATTCTGGTAGCGGAAGTCCCGGTACTACAGGGATGTTGGCTGCCTTGTAGCCACGGTTGGCCAGATAGACACATAGAGGGGTCTTTGATGTTCGAGAGACACCAAACAGGATGATATCTGCTTCATCTAGGCCATAGGCGATTTGTCCATCGTCATGACGAAGGCTGAAACGCATGGCTTCCATACGTCGGTAATAATCGTTGTCGCGGAGGTATTGTGTGGGTCGGTAATGAATGGGGGCTCCGAAGTGTTCTGCAAAGGCTTCAACAAATGGCTCTAGTGCTGCGATGCATTTCACATGAAGAGCACGGCAGCCTTCTTCAAGTAACTGTCGGGTTTTTCGCGAAAGAACCGTATGTAGAACCATGCCTGGGTCTTTCTCTACTCCGATCAGTACTTCTTTTACATCACTTGTCTTTCGAACCATATTCCATAAATGCCTCTCCACCATCACACCCTCCAGTTGGGCGATCGCTGAGCGTGCCAGTAGATCGGTTAACTCTCCTGAAGCATCGGAGACAAGGTGGATATGGAATAGCTCGTGACTTTGTTGCATGGGGTCCTTCTGTTGGTTTGGTGTGGTGTGAAAACACTCCTTCTTGTGCAGGAGTGACACAATTATCAGAAAAAAACTTTTATGTTGTGGGCGTGGAAACCCCCTCTCGATCGCGGGCCTGGTAGAGTCTACAGGACGAAGTCCGGATGAGGTGGGGGTCGTTGACGCCATGGATTGTTATAATAAAAAACGATAGTATTTTTTCTCAGCACAGCTATACTGCGAGAGTTGTAGGATCGTTGATCCAACAACCTTTCCAGCTTTCTTGTTGGCCCGCGAACCCTACGATATATTAAATTGTCGGCATCATTCAAACGTCCTTAACACTGCTCTTACTTGTATGGGAGTAATTATCTATAGTCAATATTGTTGAGTTGTCGATCCTATAGGAGCAAGAATCGATCCTGCTCTTTCGTTGAAGCGTCAACCAAACATCAATTTACCCTCTGGGTAGATTTGTCTAAGTTTTGGAGAACGGCGCTCAAAGTCTATTACTTTTTCGCTCGTATCCATTTTTCAAGAATCGCTATTTTCTTCTTATCCAGTGTACCTTTCGAGTGTGTCCAAAGGTACATTTTGACAGGCATCCTTCCTTCTTCCACCTCTTCCCAGATATCAGCCTTGAGTTGTTTCTTCTTTCTTGCATTGTAGGAATTCCAAAGTGAGAAGTTTAACTCACTTCGACCTTCCTTCACATCATGGGCCACCAGCCAAGAGATGGGAGCAACACGGCTATACCATGGCCACTTCGTCTCATTCGAATGGCAATCATAACAAGAGGTGCGCAGGATCTTCTTAACTTCGGGTGAAGCAACAAGATCTGCAGTCACCGCAGGATTGGTTCGTGAAACAGGGACAAATTGAATCGCCACAAAAAAGACAACCAAAGGCAATACAAGATAAAGAACTATTTTTTTCATCAGAAAACTCCCTTTGCTTAATTCCAATGTCCATCACGACACGACAACAAAATGCAAGTATACACTTGCATCTAACAAGTATCAACTTAAAAACCGAACGACCACAGTATTGCATTCCATTTCAAAACCACAGCATACTACAGTAAGATACAAACAAATCTTACTTTGCAAAAAACTTCTTGACAAACAACATTCAAACCATTATCAATCCATAAGCGAGTACACACTCGCATACAGAAAAAAAGTCCACCCCCCCTCATTACAACGGGAGAGAGAACAGATGAAAGCGAAATATATCAGCATTGCAGCGATCTTACTTTGGGTCATCACCATTGGAGTTTTTGGATATTACTTTGTGGTAGGGCAGAGTAAAACGAATGTGGATGGTCGAGTGACTGTTCGATTATCTCCAACAGAGCGACACTTTGTCCTTGCAGAGATGAGAACCTTGTTGCAAGAGTTGCAAGGTGTTGTTTCTCGTTTGGCAGCCGATGACCTCAAAGGAACAGCCAAGCACCTGTCCAATATGGGTGTCAAGATGGCAGCCGATGACTCTGTAACTTTGCTGGGAAAACTTCCATTGGCTCTCAAAACCATGGGCATGGGCTTGCACAGAAAGATGGATGTTCTGGCAGCGAAGATCAAGGATGGCACCATGAATAAGAAACAACTGCTGGGTGAATTATCCACTGCACTTTCGACTTGCGTCTCTTGCCATGCCACCTATCGCATCGCACTGGAACCCGTATCACCTCTGGCAAAAAAGTTAATGAAAAAGGCAAAACAAAAATAATCCCTCCCCGATGTTCCTTAGCAATCACCTCATAATATCACCCCATAATACCCTCGATGTTCCTTAGCAATCACCTCACAATAAAACCGAACCGGGTGGTATTGTCTCTTTGGGAAAGAAGATATAAGGTAACTCCTATACCGACATTCCGCACATCGTTTTTGAAAAACTGGAATATAGAGTGAAAATGCGTTCAATATCATGGTTGTAATTCGATAAAACACACTCATCTGAATAAGCAATCACCTGAGACTTACTCTGATTTGTCTATCAGATTAAGTCGCGTATTTTTTTTCTAGGAGAGCAAAAGTTCAATGATTTCGTCAATAATCCCAAAAGTCATATGTTCAGTGCGGAATGTCGGCCTATAGATTCTGCAGGGATTTTCAACGCCCACAACATAAGAGGTTTTTTTCTGATGAGAGAATATCTGAATATCATAATCGACTCATTTACAGGATATGGACATTACCTGTGGACAGACATTACCCAGCCGTCCTGGCACAGTTTTTTCTATGGTCTGGTGACAGTCTCTTTGTTGTTTTGGCTGTGGGAGATCATGCTTCCCTGGCGCAAAGAGCAAGCCGTCATACGTCGGGGTTTTTGGCTTGATGGCTTCTATATGTTTTTCAACGTATTTCTCTTTTCACTCATTGGTTACGCTGCATTAACGAATGTTTTGGTCCACGGATTTAACCAGTTTTTGGGATGGTTTGGAATCAAAAACCTAGTCATGATTCATATCCAGTCCTGGCCGGTCTGGGCCAAGTTACTCACAATGTTTGTGGTGCGTGACTTTATTCAATTTAACGTGCATCGCTTATTGCACCGTGTCCCCACCCTTTGGAACTTTCACAAGGTACATCACTCTGTAAGAGAGATGGGATTTGCGGCTCAGTTTCGATACCACTGGATGGAGACCCTGGTATACCGAACCATTGAATATATCCCATTGGCGATGATTGGATTTGGTGTCCAGGACTTCTTCGTGGTGCATATGTTTGCGATCACCATGGGTCACTTTAATCACTCCAATGTCAAGCTTCCACTAGGACCCTTCAAGTATATCTTCAACAATCCCCAGATGCATATCTGGCACCATGCCCGCGACCTTCCCGAAGATCGCCCCTACGGAATGAACTATGGGCTGACTTTAAGTCTCTGGGATTATCTCTTTGGCACCGCATATATCCCCAGCAACGGACGAGACATCCCCTTGGGCTTCCCCGGTATCGAAACCTTTCCGGAAGACTTCACGCACCAAGTGCTCTACCCTCTATTTCAACAGAACCTACAACATACAAAAGAAAAATCGACCTTAGAGAAAGGTATTGCTGAAACCTAGCTATCCCCTTCTCGTAAGCATGACAGGAGGTTCATGATGGCAGAGCAATGTAAAGAATATATCGCTGAAACCTAGCTATCCCCTTCTCGCAAGCGTGGGCTCGGGGTCCACTCCTTGCAGAGTGCACAACTCTCACCCTGTCAGTGCTTGAACTCTCGTTGACAGACGATGAAAAGGAGTAAAAAGGGGAAATCGGGGGCGTTGATTTTGTTGGCTTTTAATGCTTGCGAAAGGAGTGGGTGGGGCTCAGTTTACAGCATGTCGGGGGTTTGACTTTTAACGATGACCCCTTGTGAGATCATCAGCAGTTCGCCCTCTTCCAGTGGTCGCCAGGACTCTTGGGAGAGGGGGACGCTTGCGACCAACGCGATGCGCTGTTGTTGGCCTTCTGCCTGGATAGACAAGCCTTCGATCGAGGGGAGAGGAGATTCAACACAGGTTCGACACAAGAAATGCAGGCCGGGAGGGGTAGAGACCTTCTCCCCTCGTTCATGAATCCGGCGATGACCATGAGCAAAAAGAAACTCACCATCGCTATAAAGAAAGTTATTACTGCCCCATGCTTTAGTCTCTTGGGCAAACTTCCACACGGCTTGAAATCTCTCTTCCACAGAGGGGGGTTTTGTGTTCCTCCAAGAGTCTTGCAAGAACTCTAACAAATAACAGAACAAGATCTCGGAGTCCGTATCTCCGATGGGCCTGTAGCAACCGGAAAGTGTCGGACAGATCTCTCGAATATTTTTGATGTCTCCGTTGTGAACAAAGGAGTGCATACGCCCACCCAGCTCTCGGGTAAAGGGCTGTGTATTAAACAGCCGCTTCTCCCCCTGTGATGCCCAGCGAATATGTGCCAGGATCATAGAGCTGTCCATCTGGTGTTGTTTAAGAAAAGAGAGGTGAGCACTGCGACTCATCGCAAGAGATTCTCGCATCCGTTGGATATCGTATCCTTCGTAGAATGCGATGCCCCAGCCATCTTGGTGTGGTGCGACACCTCCTGCATGTCGGGCAAACTCATCCAGAGAGATCGTAAGTCGTGTAGGAAGAGAACTTGAAAGAGCAAATAACTCACACACAACTTGCTCCTTGCTTAGCAATGTGGGAAAAAGGAAAATCTCGTGAGAGTGAGGGCAATCAGGTAAAGATGATCTGAGCACCTTCCGACAGATCGTAGAAGTCGCCTGCCGTGATCACATCGATGACTTGTGGCAGCAGCTCCTCTTTGGTTCGTTTCATCATATCCATAGCCAGTTCACAAGCATAGAGTTCAGTCCCGGCATCAGCAAGGATCTCCAACATCTCTCTGGCGGTGGGCATATCCATCTCTTCCATACGGGATTTCATCATCTTAGCAGCGAGTGTTTCCATCCCAGGAAGACCTGCAATCATCGTGGGCATGGGGCTTGTTGGATTACCGACCACGTTCACATGCAGGTGATCGACTTTGCTCTCTGTGATCGCATCTAAACCATAAAAAGTGAAAAAGATCATGGCTTCAATCCCTGCCATACGTGCCGCATTGGCCAGGATAAGAGCCGGGTAAACTTCATCCAAGCCACCTTTGGAGCAAATAAGAGCGACCTTGCGTGCATCAGACTTTGCAGTGTCTTGTGCATTTTCTGTATTGGATTGTACGTTCATCGATATTTCTCCTGTCTCAAGTTATCTAGATCTTCGGTGGTTTGTTGTCATGAAAGTGACGACAAAAAACAACCTTACCTGTTGACTTTCATGAAAGCCAACGGCTTCCATGAAAGTCAACAGGTAAAGCCGAGCCTTTGTCATCAACGTTACAGACAGCCACCAGGCTTTGGAACTCCAGCAACTTTGGCGATCGTTCGACCGGGAGCTTTGGGAAACAGAGAGTAGATCTCCTTAGTTGAGACATCCATGCCCTGCGTAATTCGTCGGATGTTTGGAGCCTTTCCAACTTCCTTGAAGTCAGCCCTTACAAACTCAATGATCTTCCAGTGAGCGTCCGTTAATTCGATACCATTGGCTTGGGCAACGCGCACACCAAGGTCACGATTCCAGGTTTCTGGGTCGAGCAGATAACCATCTGCCGAGAAGCCTTCGATCACTGGAGTTGCAGATGCAACAATCCGAGGTTTTGCTTTTGGCCGTGTTGCCACAGGAGCAGAAGCGGCAGGAGCAGAAGCTGCGGGAGCTTTTACTCTGCGCTTGGGAGCCAGGCGAGCCCGAACGGCCTCTTTTTTGCTCAGTGTTGCCCGACCTCTTGAGACACCATTGCCATTGAGACCTTCCACTCCACGCCCGATCTGACGAAAGACTTCCATAAGAACGCCAAATCCTCGTCGAGCATCGTCATCGCGTGTTGCCCTCAACATCCCGAGCATACCGACAGATTTGACTTTGTCCGCATAACGAATAGGATCTGTCGCACTGTTCACAAGATTCAGCATTTCAGGTTGTGTGAGTCCTTTGACAGTATTCAAAATTCCAACAATATTCTGCCCTAAAAGATTCACATCTTCAGGAGTGAATCCTGTCACGATCTGATCGAGGACACCTATGAGTTCACGCCCAAAGGAGAAGTATCCTTTATCTTCCAATTTCTGAAGCTCTGTTGTACCAGCAGACATGACCTCTTTGAGGATCGGGTTCATCTCTACCACAAACTCCGACACATATTGCTGACTCTGTACCAACGCGGCCAACTGTTGATTCATTTGGTCCATACGTTGCGAGAGTTCAGTCACTGCAGTTTGCCATTCTTGATTTTGCATTTTCAGCTCCATTTTCCTGCCATAAGCATACGATGGTCGAGTGGTAGTTCTTCACCTTTGACTAACAAGTTCCAATACACCCACTTAAACCCAAGCTTACCCCAGTGATTGATATAACTCTCTTCTAACAGCTTGAACGGTCCGACACCAGGTAAAGGAAAACGACCTGGAAGAGGCTCTGTATCGTAATTAAAATCGATCAAGAGAGCTTTCCCAAACCCAGTCTCGATGAAGCAGTTGGCATGGCCGTCAAAGTCGGGTTGCAGCTCTTGCCCGTTGATGTGTCTGAGTACATTGTGAATCAAGACATCAGCCTGAAAGTGAGCAACGGAGCCCGCCTTTGAAGTGGGAAGATCTGTCGCATCACCGAGAGCAAAGATATTTTCGAAGTTCTTGGCCCGCAGTGTGTGTTTGTCTGTTGGGAAGAAGTCCGAAGCATCTCCCATCTTTGAAGTCCCAATGGCCTCTGTACCAAAGTGTAGGGGAATGGTGACAAGCAAGTCATAGTCGATCTGCTTGCCATCGTAGCCCTCGATATTCTTCTTCTCTCCATCAACCTTGGCGATCACAAAGTCACTCTCAACTTTGATGTTTCGCTGTTCCAACATATTGCCCAAGATGCCCGCAGCAACAGGTTTGGTAAAGGCACCGTCCAGCGGTGTAGCCATCACGAGTTCAACCTTGTCACGGATGCCTTTTTTGGTGAAAAAGTCGTCCGCAAGAAACAGGAACTCAAGGGGGGCCACGGGGCACTTGATCGGCATCTCAGCGATATTCAGAACGAGCTTACCGCCTTCCCAGCGTGCGAGAAACTCTTCCAACTTACTCGCACCTGCCAGAGTATAGAAATCAAAGATCGAATCTTGCCAACCGACCCCTGTCATTCCCTCCGTCTCTTCCGGAGCAACGCGTGTTCCTGTTGCTACGATCAAGACATCATAAGGAAGCACAATCTCATCTTCCAAGAAGACCTGTTGTGAATCGGGCTCAATTCGCTGAATCGGACTCAGAATCAGATTGATATCCGAGTCGAGAAGTCGATTGCGCGGCTTTTCAATCTCTTTTCGACTGTAACCTCCAAAAGGAAGAAATAAGAGACCCGGTTGATAAATGTGAACATTGTCGCGATCCACGACTGTCACATCCCATTCCGACTTGGGGAGCTCACGAACGAGCTTGTTCGCCATCATTGTTCCAGCTGTTCCCGCTCCCAATATTACGATATTTTTCATAATATCCTCTACTCTCTGTTTATGGTTACTGGAATAGAATCAACCTTTGGAAAGCCTCACTTCCTTTACACTTCGAAAGAGACGAAAGCCTCACTTCCTTTACACTTCGAAAGAGACACGAAAGAGCAAGGGGTTGCAATCGTATACAAAAACATATAACCCTTTTCAGGCAAGCACTTAACCGTACCTATTGATATAGGTCAACTTGTCGAATGGCTCAGATCAACAGAACGAAAGCCCCATATCGAAAAAAGAGGACTCTCTTTGGAAAAAGCACCTCATCAGCTTTCTTGTGATAGGATGCCACGATGAATCAAGCTTCTACGGTCAACGACAGTCATCACAAATGTAGGCCAAGTATCATAAAGGTTACCATCATGTTCAGAGCACAATTATTACGTTACCGTATCATTTTTGTTATCGTTTTCTCTTGGAGTGGGATAGGATACTTAAGCTGTGGACCCGTAATAACGGGCGAGAATGTGGTCGAGAGAGGCAAAGAGCAACAAGCGCAGGGGGATCAAAAAGAACCTCTGCCTCCTCAAGAATCGTCACACGAGTCTATCAGAGATGTTGCTCTGGAGTTCTCCTCCGAGTCGCCAGCAGAGATCGCTGTGGAACCGACACAAGAGCAGCCTTCGGAGCCTAGAACAAAGCGAGATGCTTCGGACTCTGATCGAGAACCCGACTCTTCGAGTTCGGAAAAGCATTCACAAGAGACAATACCAGAGCGCCCACAGGACACCGCACAACCGGAGCAAATCCCCCAAGCACCGCAGTGTGACTTAAGCAATCCCCAACAGGACAAGTACCGAGCAGGTTCAACGTACTTCGGTCGAAATTTGTATATAAAATATGTTGTGGGGACCCTCCCTATCATCTTAAGTTCCCCTCATGGTGGGAGTTTAAGGCCATCAGAGATAAAAAGCCGCACCACAGGTGTGTTGGGTGGAGACACCAACAGCCGTGAGTATACCCTCGACGTTGCACGTCGCCTGTATCAACTCACTGGACGCTTACCTCATATCATCATCAACCGCTTGCATCGCAGCAAGCTGGATGCGAACCGCGCGATCAAAGAGGCGTCACAAGGTGACGCAAACAGTGAGAAGGCCTGGACTGAGTTTCGTGATTTCATCCTGGCTGCACGCCAGACGGTCACTCATCGTTGCAAGCGTGGACACTACTTTGACATGCACACCAATGCCCACAGCGAGACCTGGGTTGAGCTGGGGATACTTCTGTCTTCCAAGGACTTGGGCCTCAGCAATACCGTGCTAGACAACAACGTAGTCTACCAAACAAAGTCGTCCTGGAAGGCTTTAGCGGCCATGCCAGGAAAGATCTTCTCCCAGCTTATTCGCGGTCCTCAAAGCCTGGGTTCGATGTTACAAGCCAGAGGATACAAAACCGTCCCCAGCTCCAAATATCCCAGCCCCAATGGCGGTGGTTTCTTTAATGGGGGCTATAACACAGCGAGCTATGGTTCCCGCAACGGTGGAACCATCGATGGAACACAAATCGAGTCACACTTTTCCTTTCTAAAGGACAGCAAACGCTACAATTATGCGCGTGCTCTCGCAGAATCGATACTCACCTTTGTAGAGAAAAACTATGGTTTTAAGCTTCGCAAGCCGACCTCCATTCCAAAACATAGCCGTTGTGTCTATGCCAAGGCCCTCGCATTTCAACAGAACCTGATCGATGTAAAGGACTCAACTTGGGGTGCACTTGCTGAGTTTGTGGGAAAACTTCATTGTGGAACAACTGTAAAACTCAACGGTCCTCAGTTGTATTATCGATTTAAGGTACAAGCTGGCACGAAGTATGAGATCTCTCTGAAAGCAAACTTTCCCGCCCGGTATTATCTGTTTGGTGATACTTGTGATGTCACGGAGATCAACACCCAATGCAAGGCCAGCAAAGTGAATGGGATCTTGGCAGCCACGATGCAAGAAAAGAAAGTCACCTACCTACCCAACAAAAACGGCAGTGTCCGACTTGCCATCGGTAGTCGCTACTTGCATTGGCTTGGACGCTTCCACCTTAAGATAAAAAAACTCCCTTAACCCGAACGACTCGACTCATGTTGTTCCTTGCGAGATCAAGTTCATAAGCATCAAAATCGATTCTCGGATGCCAAAAACATAGAAACGATCGCATGGAAACAATCCCGAGTGTTCAAAGAGCATCGGAACGATCGCATGGGAACGATCTCGAATGTTCAAAGAGCATGGGAACGATCTTGAGTGTTCAAAGAGCATGGGAACGATCTCGAATGTTCAAAGAGTATGGGAACGATCGTATGGAAACGATCCCGAATATTCACGAATGCTCCGGGTTGGATGGCCCGAAGTGACCGTCTCTTCGTATCCACTTCTCCAGAATCACAGTGAGATCTTTTGAACGCAGAGGCTTGCTTAGATAATCATCCATACCTGCCGTCAAACACCGCTCTCGATCTCCCACCATCGCATCGGCTGTCAGTGCAACAATAGGCACAAAGGGAAGAGACCTCTCTGACCTTAGGGTTATGATTTGACGCGATGCCTCAAATCCATCCATTGTCGGCATATGACAGTCCATGAGAATCAAGGAGAATGTCTCATCATTTGCGTATTTCTGAAGAGCTTCGACACCATCCTTCGCGACCTCAACCTCACAACCCAATCGTTTCAACATTTCAGAGGTAATTCTGGCATTCAAGAGATTATCCTCCACAACCAAAATACGTGTCCCTGTATAAAGTTTTTTTCCGAGAACAGACTCTTTCGCGGCAACATCTTCCGAGCGTTGTTCTCTCTGTCTATCCCGCTCAAGGGGCAACGAAAAGCAAAAAGTCGAACCGTAACCCGGTGTGCTCTCCAAGTTTATCTCACCACCAAGGAGTTCAACAATCTGACGGCTAATGGCCAGACCTAACCCTGTCCCACCCGCTTTGCGTGTTGTGGATGCGTCGGCCTGTGTAAACTTCTCAAAAATGTATTTTTTCTGCTCCTCTTCAATCCCGATTCCTGAATCCTCAACCATAAATTTGAGGATAACTTTGCCAGAGACTGGTTCGTCCTTAAGACTTTCAATACGAACTCGAATGTAGCCTTCCTCCGTGAACTTGATTGCATTCCCAACAAGATTGTAGAGTACCTGTCGAATACGCAACGCATCCCCCAAAAGATACTGGGGAAGCCCCTCTTCCTCCTCATAATGGAAGGCCAACCCCTTCTCCACCGCGCTGAGCGAAAGCATATCAATCACATCTCTGACGGTGCTGCTCAGATGGAATGGCTCCCTATGGATCTCCAACTTGCCCGCTTCAATTTTTGAGAAGTCCAGGATATCATTTAAGATCTCCAATAAGCTTTCTGCGGAGCGCAAGACATGACGCAAATGTAGCCGTTGTTTCTCTGTCAGCTCAGTATCCAACAACAACTCTGTCAATCCAATCACACCATTCATCGGCGTTCGAAGTTCATGACTCATGCTTGCCAGAAACTCAGACTTCATCAAGTTCGATGACTCCGCTTCTTCCTTGGCTGCTGCCAGGTCTTGTGTTTTCTCATGGACAAGCCGCTCCACGAGACTGGTGTGTCCTGTAATCAGCAACAGAAGAATGGAAAACACCGAAGTAATAAAAACCCCTCCCACCAGAACGTACCAGATATGCCACTGTCGTATGGCAGAGTAAAAAATAGAATCTGGAACAAATCGCAGTTCCCATAATCGTTGCCCAACCGGAAGACGCACAGTTTGAGAGAGGGTTGTTGGCTTGTTGTGCAAGCACGCTTTGAGAATCTGTGGATGGTTGGAGTCTGTCACATCATGAATGGAAAATTCTATTTTCTTCGCTCGCAGATCCTGTGTTATCGAATCCAACATATCCTTCACTTGAAAGACACCCAATGCAAAGCCACGCAGCAGCCTTCGTCGACGAGAAAGCTCCTTAGGTACTTCCGGAGAGCGATAGATTGGAACAAAGACCAAAAAACGTTGCCTCTGGTCCTTACTCTGAACCAAAGAAAGCGGCGGAGTTGCCACATCAAGCCCTAGATCTCTAGCTTGTTCAAGGGCTTTTCGACGTTTTCTCTCGGAGGCTAGGTCAAAACCCAAAGCAGAGCGATTGTTTTGAAAAGGCTCCACAAAAAAAACGGGATAGTATTCATGGCGAGGTTTGACCCGGACCAAGACCCCCTGTTTGTTGACCTCCGTTAATAAAAACTCGGAAAGCCCAGCTTTTCTTGCTTTTGCGATCAGTGTTGAGGTGTCCTTCTTTCGAACTTTGGGGATCCATTCGAGTGCCTGAATTCCCTTTGTATGTGCCAGTACCTCTGTAACAAAAGACCGAAACTCTCCTCGCTCTACAGTCTTTGAGGCATTAAAAAAACGACGAATCGAAGACAACACTTGTCGATATTTTCCGTATTTTTCAAGGACTTGAGCAGAAGATCTCTCAATCACAGCATGGAGTTGAGCCTGACTTTGCCCCTCTCCCCAGCGATGTGCCATAAAGAACAAATAAAGAGTGAATGCAAAGACAAGCATAGTTGGGATCAAAACCAGCATTTTGCGACGTCGAGTAACAGCCGAAACTGGGCAAAAAAGCAACAGGGTAAGGGGTCCAAAAACAATGGCACCAAAGGCATCACCAAGCCACCAGAGCCACCAGTTTTCAAAGAACTGCGACCATGCAAGGACCCCTTGGTATGCAAGCGTTGAGACTCCAACAGTAGGAGCGAGAACACAGGAAAGGCCAGCAAGAGCAACAAACAGAAGAACATCTCGCGCAAGCTCTAATGCGTTGGGGAAGTTAAGATATCTGCGAACAAGGACCACACCAAAGCAGACCTGCAGTGTGGAGCCCAATGCAATCATAGCAGCGCTGGACCACAAGTAAGGACTTCCACTCGCGGTGAGAAGTCTCTCTACATTGAAAGCAAACGCACCAACGAGAACACCTGGAATCGACTGATACCCCAAGAGCAACACGCACGAGAGAGAGAGTCCTGCTGGAGGCCAGATCGCGTTGACATACCCAGTATCAAAGGATAGCCAAACACCAAGCTTTCCTCCTCCATAGTAGACAATCATAGTGATCAGATTGATGAAAAATAGATTTCTCTTCTTCATATGTCCTCACCCAAGACGACAGTCATCTATTTGGTGTGAATTCCGGCATAGGATGCAACCACATCAGCGAAGACACGCAGTCCCCATTGAAATCCATCAACAGGGATACGTTCATCAACGCCGTGAAAGAGGGAGGTAAAGGCGACATCTTTGGGCAGCTTGAGTGGAGCAAACCCATAGCATTTCATCCCGAGACGGCTGTATGCCTTGGCGTCGGTGAAGCCGGGAAGCATTTGTGGAAGAGGGACACCTTCTGGGTCATAACGAAGAAGGGTATCACACATCAGCTGATACAGATCAGTGTGATGATTTTCCATGGAGATGGGAGGCTGTTCATGAAGGACATGGAAGGTAACATCGCGACCCACAAGATCGTGAAGCTCACGCAGTAGGTCTTGAATGGTTTGGCCTGGCAAGGTTCGACAGTCGAGCGTAGCGGTTGCTTCGGAAGGGATGCTATTGTCTTTGACTCCAGCCTTGAGGATCGTAGGAGAAGCGGTGTTGTGCAAACAAGCACGCAGAGGCCTGGCCTGTGACTCCGGCAACAACCGTAGGAATTGGTCAGCCAATGGTGTGCGTAACAAAGAGAAGACTTGTTTTACACCAAGAGGCATATTCTCTGCGAGCTGCCGCAAGAACGCTTCCTGCGTGGATGTCATATGACGAGGTAAGTTATGGCGTACTAGTTTGGACACAGCATGGGCCAGCCTTCCGATAGCATTGTCCGTCATGGGCATAGAGCCATGACCAGCATCTCCTGTAGCCTTCATTTCCACGGTAGCTTGCCCTTTTTCAGCAACCTGAATGGGGTAAAACCGACGCCCCATCATATGCAAAGAAAACCCCCCCACTTCCGTGAGCATAGAGCCCGCACGAATTTTGTCAGGATGATTGTCGACCAACCAGTGAGAGCCCTTCCGGCTGCCCGCTTCTTCATCAGCAACAGCGGCAAAGATCACGGTTCGGCGGAGAGACTTCTTAACTCGCGAGAGGAGCTTCATCGCCCACAAACACATGATGACCATATTCTTCATATCGATGGCACCACGACCCCAAAGAAAGCCATCCGAGATCACACCACCAAAAGGAGGGTACGTCCAGTCTCCCATTGCTGGAACAACGTCGGTATGTCCACTGATCAGTAAGGGAGCTAAATTCTCTGACCCCTCCAAGCGCACCACAAGATTGGCTCGCTCCTTTTCCACAAGAAGGATCTCGGGCTCCAGCTCGTCTTCACGCAAACGATCGGCCAAAAACTCGGCAGCTGCGAGTTCTCGACCGGGTGGATTGGTCGTATCGATTTGCAATAATTGTTGCAGATCTCGAACCGCCTCTTGCCCGACCTGCGACCAGTCAATGTCACTCCACACTTTTGTCATGGCAATCCGCTTTCCATACTTTCAACGCAGTCTTCCAACAGGCTCTCCGACCCATCACATCCCAAACCTTTGTCATTCGAACACAGAGACTGTGCCCTCTGAACCTTGCATACCTCAACCGACCCACCATACCCCAGACTTTTGTCATGGCAGGAGTGTCCCACGCTACGAGGAGTTCGAAGATCTCTTAGGTCCAGGTGTCACAGTTCGACGTGGGCGTGGTTTTACAGGCGGCTTCACAGGTGTTTTGGGTACACGGAGCTTTGAAGCAGCACGCTCAACAGGCTTTCCCACATAAAACCAAACTCCT
Organism: Myxococcales bacterium; assembly: GCA_027005175.1. Taxonomy (GTDB): domain Bacteria; phylum Myxococcota_C; class UBA6777; order UBA6777; family UBA6777; genus M3003. The sequence goes on along the minus strand of JALTMC010000623.1, from coordinate 19,275 downwards.
TCGTGTGCGACCCATTTTTGCCGAAACACAATGCGTTTTAAGGCGGGCCGACGTGATGTATAACGCTGATGCACCACCAAAACGTGTGCCTCTTTGCCATTTTTCTGCACTGTAATATCACGGACATCCGTCCCTGTGATATTCACACGACCACGCTCTTTCTCCCACTTCATCATATACTTGGAGCGCAACCCCGGTGCCACTAACTCCTTTGCACGCTTGTAGGAACGCCACCGCAAAAACTGATTGAAAACTTTGGCTCGATAGGCCAGTTGGCTTTTGGGTGCAGCAGGGGACTCTTTGTCTTTCACGGTATGACACCCCAAAAGCAGAAATCCAAGTAAGCCCAAGCATAAGAAGCTTTGTCTATTTTTGTTGAAGTACAATGACCTCTCCTTGTCATTCATATGATCTTGAGTCTACATACCACGTCACAACCACCGACTCACAAACACTATAGCGAGTCCAATCCATTCAAGTCAAAGTTCAGTCCGAACGCAACCTCATTGAATCGCCTTCGCGAACTGTGATACTTTTGCAACGGAAAGAAGCATGGAAGCTCTTTGTTTCTGTGTTCCTGGTACACATAAGCTACACATAAAAAAGGGATATTATGAAACGTTTTGTCACTGGAATCGTATCTCTCGCCTCTTGTTTGTTACTTGCCCTGGCCTGCAATGGACCTGTTGATGTTTGCCCTGGCCCCGCCCCCAACAAAACAATAGACACAACTCGATGTTGTGAGGCACTCAAACACTGTTGTAATCAGTTCATAAATAAACTGGAAGAGAAAAAGACAGAGGAAGAAAAAACACAAACCACAGAGTGCAAGCAGTTTATGAATGGCACAGCACCTTCGTGCCAGAGTCTCTATGTTTCCCTTATCTCCCTACCTGTGTGCAAGCCTTTAACAGAATGACCTGTGGATCGCGTTTCACCCCGCTCGTGCGAATCGTTGCCCGGGGAGATAGAAGCCGACAGCGAGGAGCAGGCCAAGAATCAGAAAGAAGAGATGGGGCCAATAGAGGTGAACCAAGGGCATACCGAGGAGAGCGAGGGCAAGAAAAAGAAAAGAGCCATCCACGACAACACACAAACAACCAAAGGCGATGGCAGAGAGAAAGAGTCCAAAAGAGATGAACTGCATACGTGAATGGATCGAACCATGCATCCCTGGAAGAGATATTTGCATCATCACAAATGCACCAAATCCAAGCAAGAAGACACACAAGATCCCGAGTGCTTGACGTTCCACCGAAGTCAGAGCCTTGAGCCTATAAAAGCGATAACTTAGAAAGACAGAGAGAAGGGCCACACCGCCACAGCTCCAGAGAAGGGTCAATGAAGTCTTGCTGTTTACGCTTCCCCAAAGAAGCAGTTGAGATGCCAGACACAAGGAGAGCCATAGAAGCGCATACCAACGCAGGATTCGCCCCCAGCGCTCCATGACATCTGGCTCACAGAGAGATGCTGGAGATGCTGTGGCAGGTCCTAAGGCTTGTCGCAAAAGACCACCACCAGAGGCTTGCACTGCGTTTCCAGAAAGAAATGACTTGAGATCAGCCGCGAGGTCAGCCGAAGAAGCGTACCGATTCTTTGGATCTTTCTCCAAACATTTGAGACAAATGGACTCCAAAACCTTGGGAATGTTTTGATTGATTTCTCGCGGCAACTTGGGTGTGTTGTGTAGCACCATCTGCAGAGTTTCGTAGGGTGAATCTCCTTGAAAAGGAGGCTCCATCGTGAGCATCTCGTAGAGCATCGCGCCGAGAGAATAGATATCACAGGTTGGACCGAGAGAGTCACTCTTACCACCAACCTGTTCGGGAGGCATATAACTTGGTGTCCCCAATAACATACCCGTGGTGGTGACAGTGCTTGAGCCAGACTGTAATTTTGCGATACCAAAATCCGTCACCCACAGCTTTCCTTTGGTATCAATCATAACATTCGAAGGCTTGAGATCGCGGTGCAAAATACCTTGACGATGGACATAGTCCATCACTTCAGCGATCACCATGACGATACGTGCAGCAGTATCAGCCGACAAGGGCTCGTCTTCCACCAACTCAGAGAGTTCAATGCCATCCACATAATCCATCACCATGTAGTGATAGCCACGCTCATCATCCACCTTGTGAATGTGTACGATGCTCGGATGCTTCAGACAGGAAGCAGCCTCTGCTTCCATATAGAAGCGCAACAACCGATGTTCATCAGAGAGGTAGTGAGGAGAGAGGATCTTGAGAGCAACAATATCATCACTCTCCCTGTGTCGGGCTTTGTAAACCTTCCCTGTCCCGCCTCGGCCAAGCAAGGTCATAAGCTCATAAGAACCCAACGTCTGTAGTTCATGGGGAACCGCAGGAAGGCTGTCTTGGGAAGGTGTTAAATTCTGTGCAGCAGCCCGAATCGCTCGTTCCTGAGCCAACTTAAGTAGCTTTTGCGGATCGACCTGATAATCGTGTATGAGATCCTGAATTCGCGCTCCCAGCAGCTCTTTGTCCTTTTCAACCATAGTGACTCACAAACCTATACCCTTCACCTTAAAGTTGACCTCCTCCCCCACGAAATCCACTCGACTCAGCCCACGGCTCTACCCCTGTGGGACGGCTTCCGCAGTCTCGCTTCGTGGCCGCCCATCGTTCCTTCCAAACCCGCAACCAGGAAGTGGCTTTAAGCGACTTTTGGTACGACAGACACCATCCATCCTATACAACTGAATTTCAGCATAAAGGATGAGAGCGCATTCCACCAAAAAAATGGCAGCACTCTGTTGCATTTAATGATTCTTATTGAAGATTAACCCAGATCTTCACTCACGGCTCCTAAAGGTTAAAGACGGTCCGTTGCTTTGTCGAGAACATCAACCGTTGTTTGATAGAGTTTGTAGGCATTGTCCGGACTATCACCAATACAAAGGACACCCAGTTTTCCAAACTCGGAGAGAGCCCCAATGAGATGAAAAGCAACACCCTGTTGGGTGGCACCGTGAAAGTGTAGGTTGTGAAACACAGCGATATCGATGAGGTCTTCAGGCGATAGACCTTTGTAGTTTTCACTCTCCAAGTTATCGGAAGCATAGTAGTATCGGGACTGTCCAGCAGGAGTACGATACAGCCCGGAGTCCATGTCATACGAGCCATCGGCAAGAAACTGAAGAGTCATAAAGGGATGTGTGGTTCCACCTTTGCGCAAGTTGATTTCGATGGCGTAATGCTTCCAGACACCTTGTTCTTTGACAGAGATAAAGTCCACACCAAAACGCCCGAGGGCTCCGTGTTTGAGAAGTGCCTTTGCAACCTTCTCACCAGCATCTTGAATATCCAGTCGGTACTCCGACACCGCAGGGAAGGTACAGCCAAGAAAGACCTGACCCGAAGGTCCACCCAGCACCTGGTCATGAGTGGACAAGACACTCACCTCGTGGGTCGGCTCAATTCGACACTGAACCGACGGAGAGCGTTTGTCTTCTCCTTCCACGAAACACTCGACGATACCTTGCATTTGTTCAAATTTTTGTTCGAAAGAAGCCCAACTCTCTCCAGCGGCTTCATACTTGAGTTCCCGAGGTAAACGGTTCAGGATCTTCGCCTCCAGGTTCGCTTCCTCCGCGTCCTCCGTCATGTGAAAGATCGCATTCCCTTCCCCCGAGAAGCCTTCATTGAGCTTCACAACCGATTTTCGCAACGTAGGATTGCGCCGCTTCAATGCTGCCAACGATGCAGCGATATCTTTCGCATCGCGAAGGTTTTCAAAGCCATCAGGCAAGGCTATACCAGCCTCACGAAAGATACCTCGTCCACCTGACTTGGAGCCCAGATACGCCAAGTCAGGATCGCATGCATACAAAGGAAGCCCCAAACGTACAGTAAGTGTGCGCTCCAACGCTGTCGCATTAAAGCATGTCATGTGATTGGTTGTTCCTGTGGGAACCAGCTCGCGCAGACGTTGCAACAAACGAGGACGCAGAAGGATCTTCTGGCTTAAAGGGATGGCAGAGGCGTCGTGACAACTCAACAGCTTTAAGCGTTTGCGAGCATGACTTCCAGGAATACCGTGAAGCAAGCCCAAAAAGTAATCAATGATGGTGGGTGCAATCGGCTGGCTTGTCACAAAGACCACACGAGTACATGGAAGGCGAAGCAGCATCAGCATACACAGCATGCGCTCTTCGTAGTGATGAACTCCTGAGATCTTCGAAAGCTCCCGAGGATCGAGAGAAAGACTGGGAATCACAACAACTGTCCGAGGAACCAAAGGGTCGGGAAAAACATCCCGAAAGATACCTGGCAATAACGATTGCAGTTGGTGAAAAGCAGCCACCTCCTCTACCGACCCCGGCTCCGGAAAATGGGGAAGAGAAAGATCTGGATGAGGATAACGCCACGCCGAGGGCTTACTGGTATTCATAACGACTCCAACAAAGAGAAGGATTTCTGACTCTCTCAACCTCCCACAGTCTACAATATCTTTGACTACAGCGAAAGTTACCAAAAGTTGCTTAAACAAGAACCTGACAGCCTCCAAGGCAAGTGGACATAGCGAAATTTCCTGTATATCCATGGGGCTGCTCCCCACTCTGAGGGTTTCGAACTGCCCTTAAGAGCAAAACAAAGAGCTGAAGCAAGCAAAGGGGAAACCAAAGGGTTGAACCAAGTGGATTTGAGTTAGGAGGAGCGTTCTGTCTGGCGAGGGAGTCGGATTAAGACAAGGGTTTTGTTGAAGTTAAGTCGTTTCCATTCCACACATCGACTACCAAACCAGGGCCATTTGGGTGAGAAGAAGAGAATGGGTTTCTCATAATCTGATTGTACAAGATATTCAAGAATCGCTCGAAAATCGGGTTCCTGCTGGTCGATATACCCTGTACGAACACCACCATACGCCCAATTCACAGAATCAGGAGAGACCTCCAAGATCGCCACAAATGGCAGATCGATAAATCGCCGAGCTGCGGTCCGTAAGCTGACCTCAAACTGTTCCGCGATCGCAACGATCTGCTCGACGGAGAGCTTTCCTCTCCGAGCGGAGTGGAAAGCTGCTGTGGGCAAGACAAGCTCTGTCGCCAAGAGTTCACAAATCTTATCCAGTTCCACACCTCGTGTAAAACCTCTCGGCTTGAGAGAAGCAAAAAAGGCTCTCGCGATCTGACGAGCCAGCTCCATACGCTGCTCAATCGGAGAGGAGGTGGTTGTCTCATAGAAACGCAGACCATCATCGTGAATGGTGTCATCCACTGATGTATCTTCTTCTGTGGAGGTCACTGTCAGACCCACCGCTTCTGCCACTGTATCAAGAGGGGTTGGGGCCTCTACCGCACCACCCAAAAGACGCTCTGCAACAATACGCACAGCCTCTTCTATGGTCGCCGGGTTGCCTGCCAACGCAAAAAACCGTCTCGCAGCAGCGCTCTTCCAAACTTGTTTTCGTTTTCTTTGAGGCATTGAATATCTCCTCCCTACCGCTGCCTTACAACTCGGCCTTTTCTCGTTACCCCCGTGATTCGAAGCGTTGCAAGACATTACGTTGGAGTAAATGATCAACTATCCACGATGTAGCGCACAAAATAATTCGCCACACAACATATTGTGATCATTTTACGAGCGGATCGCAAGTCTTTCTTTGTGAATCGATAAAAATGGTGGATGGTCACGTAACACACAAGCCACATTCGGAGACAGTGTTTGTAGACTCCATTTTTGATAGGAACGGGCCAAAAGAGCCTTCAACTCAAACGAGGTTGATGGTAGAGTTGGCAAGCACAGATAGGACTGCACAGGGAGAGAGTCCCAAGTCCTTTCCATGGGAGAAAAACCTGTTGGTGGTAGAGTTGGCAAGCACGGATAGGACGGGAGTCTGCTCTGTACTTGTTTGGAAGGTTGAGAGCGAAAGGTGATTGGAATGTTGCTCCGTTATGCGCTGACTTATGATGCCAGATTGCACCTCGCAGAATATCAAGCTGCTCAACAAAATGCTTTGAGCAATGAAAAGTATATCCTCAATATTTTTCTTTTTATTTCGGGTCTATTGATCCTCATCGTAGGGCTTCTCCTCCCTGATTTCCTGGTAAAAAGTATGATTCTCAGCCAGCTCTTGATGTGGTGGTCTGCTGTTCCCCTCTTAACCAGAAAGTCGATGAGCAAGATCAAACGCAACGCTCTTCACCAATTCAAAGAAGACCCTTTCGAATACATCACCACCCGAACTCTCGACCTTCAACCAGAAGGGTTGTCTCTCATTATGCCATTTGGGAGTCGGTTCTTTCACAACACCCAGCTTCGAATCTGTGATCGACAAAACGAGGGATTTGCTTATCTCTGGCTGCTTGATGATGTGGTGATATGCATTCCCAAACACACTGTATTTGAAGGAGACTTCGAGAGATTTACGACAGCCTTACAAGAGCGTATCGAACAAAGAGACTGGGTGACGTCCTTCCGCAGCATGCTGGAGCAATCCACATTTTTACCAAACCCTGCAAAGCTCACACAGCAAGTCACATTCCGCCCCTATAACAAACACAAGGACTTAGAGTCTTGCCTTGCGATTTACAAGTCAAATAAAAACAGCCTTCCACAAAGTCAGCTCACCTACTACGAGCAGTTCTTGCATGAATCCCCCTGGGAATCTTATGTGGTGATGGAGTTGGATGGTGAAGTCATTGGCTGTGGTGGCTTGCTCTGGAATCAACAGTCAGGCACAATGCAACTGATTTGCGGATTCATTCACCACGATTGGCAAAGAAAAGGGCTTGGAGGACTTCTCTTGATGTATCGACTTGCTATGCTGCGAGAGTGTACACACGAGCAGGTGCTTGGTATAGGTCTGGAGACCTCTCCCGAACAAGCTGGCTTCTACCTGCCCTTTGGTTTCTTCATCATCGCACACCAACACAACCGCTACGGAGAGGAACAGATCCGATTTGATCTGTGGAAATACTTCTACCCTGAAGAGATTCGAACGATTTATGAACTCGTCAAAGCCTATCAACCACCCACACTTTGAACCTTGCCCTGTTTCTCCAAAGTCCAAAGTTCTGGTTTGGTTGTGATGTAAAAAATGCAGTTCCTTCCACCACTGTACCCATCGTGTTTCTTGGGGAAAATGTATATTTGGTTGTGATGTACAACCCCCCCCCAACCCATTGACAAAGCCAAGAGAAAACAAGTATCTCATACTTCGAGTTTGAGAACTTCAACCGGAAAGGATCGACTTTGATGAGATGGATAAAATGTTTGGGTATTGTAGGAGTAGGAGGACTTGTGGTTGGGTTGTTACCCGACTTAAAAGCTCACTCACAAAAGGCCCCACAGGTGCGGTCACAGACAAAACCCTCCGCACAAGCCACACGACAAAGACCTCGCTTGAAACCTCAAGCGAGAACCAAAGAACAGAAACCAAAACATGTTCGCACTCCAAAGGTCGCCCGCCCCATCACCCCCATCACAGTGCATGCCAATGCTCGAATAGGACGAATCAAGAAGATTCGCAAAAAGGGCAAAAACGTCAAAATGATCCAAGTCGCTTGTCGAATGATCCTTTTGATTTCAGGGATGACGTGAAGTGGCAGTTGTCCGTCGCGCGTGTCGCGACTGCTCCTCTCCTTCGAAGGTATCGCTAGAGCCAAAGTATCCTATCGCAAAAAAGCTGCTTTTGTACTCGCAGCTGCACCGCTCTGCAACGCCAAGGCGGTCAAACAGCTCAACAAACAAATGAAAGCAAAAGCCCAAAAATACAGTTGCAAGCTCGTTGAGATCAAGCCTTACAAAGCTCTGGTAAAGGCGATAGCACCGGGTAAAAGTATGCCCTCTCCCAGATTCCCAGTGATCCGACTACGCGACAACCAGCTTCGAGGCTTCCAACTGAAAAAAAGATATCCGACCCCCGTGAAACTACTCGCAGTTCCCAAACCTGTGCGAGCCCCCCAAATCCATATCCCTCTAGCTGTTCCTGTGCGAGCCCCTGTACCGACCAAACTTCGCAACACACCAAAACACAACCATTTGAACTTGCCCAAATCCCCCTTCCGATTTCGTAAGATCCAACCACCAACATCACAGCCGCAACGCAAGAAACCCACCCCACGACGCAAGTAGAACCAAGCACTCGCCCAGAAGAACCTTTCGATTTTGCGAGGTCTAAGGGCTCGACATCACAGCCGAAGTGCAGTACCCCCACTCCACAACACAAGAAGAATCAAACTTCGCTCAAGAGCGAGCTTTGTTTTGTTGCGAGCTTTGTTTAGGAGCGAACTTTGTTTAGGAGCGAGCTTTGTTTAGGAGCGAGCTTTGTATTTGTTGCGAATATTTTCGACAACATCAACGCTGAGGTTTGTGAGCTGTGCGACTTTGATCACATCACCACCGTGCTCGCCAAGTGCTTTCATCACGAGACTGTTGATGAGTTCACCATCGTCTTCTATCAGTGTGGGTTTGATCGCGTCCCCACCAATATCTTTACGACCAACAAGACCCTCATTTACGGTATAGTTGGCTTCCCTATGAAAGATGAAGAAAGCATCGCCAATGGTAAAAGTATCACCAGTGTGCAGACGAGCTTTTGTCACAAATTCATCGTTAACTTTTGTTCCTGTTGAGCTGTTCATATCCTGAAGCTCAAGTCCATCGTCGACGGGGGTTAAGCGAACATGAAAACGTGAGACATTCGGGTCCATAATTTGGATAAAGTTGGTGGGAGCGCGACCGATCGTCACAGATCGTTGTCCAATATGGTATGTCTTCCCCCCCACCTCTCCCCCTGCTCCTTGAATCCAGTTAAGCTTTTTCATCGAGCTTGGCTTTGGATCGTTGGAAGGAGGTGGTGAAGAGTTGCCCTCGTCACTCTCTAAGGATGAGTTGTTGCGCAACAACAAGACAACAACAGCAATAATTGCAATCACAAGCCCAATCAGAATGGCTATCTTCATTCCACAGATTCTCCAGCTTTTGTTTTTGTAACCATCGTACTATGACAAGAGATCCTATCATACATCCTTTTGACCATTCATGCTTGTAAAATTATAAGGCCAGGGATTCGTGTTATAGAGGATCAGTTGAAACAAACTGAGATGGTTTTCTCTACCTGACAACAAAGTCTCTCAAATTGGAATAAAGTGAGAGAGCCCATCCTCTGTAACAGAATCAAATCGCTGAGTGAGACGAATGGACCTGATTGAACCCTTAATGTATTTGGTGATAGCCTTTTCTCTGAATGCGATGTTGTTTTTACTCCGTCGCCGACTGCCCTGGGACTGGCCCATGGTCCTGATACTTGCCGCTCTCACAGGGAGTGCGATCTACAGCATTAGCCAGGGAGACGCAGGCATCTATCTGGCCTTGGGGACCTTATTGGTTGGCTTTGTCATTGCGGAGGTCCCTGGTAGGTTCAGCAAACGCTCACAGTGGGCTCGGATTCAAGGCAACTATCGCAAGGCCCATCGCAACAGCTTGTATTGCTTCTTACTCCAACCCACGGCTTACAACCGGGTTCTTGTACAAATGATGAAGTTGGTAGTGCAGGTGAAGCACCGCTCCATGTCCTACAAGAGCGCACAAGAAAAGCTTCAAAAGCTCCAGAGCGTCGTCGAACAGATCCCCAACGTTTCGATCCACACAGCCTTATGGGAATCTCTGTATGCTTTTGCTGCCACCCAAGAAGACTGGCCCAAGCTCACCCGCAACTATAACGAGGAGTTGTATCCCATCTATTGTGAGCCTCCTTCTGGAGCTGGCTATTACATGGTGCAAGCTCTGTGTGAAGAAGAAAGATATGCCGAGGCGAGTGCCATTCTCCAAGGCATGAAGGAGTATGTTCAAGACAGCAAAATGATTCCAGAAGAGAGTGAGATCTTCCACAACAAAGCCCGGCTGTTGTGGCTGGCCCATATGGGCTACCATCGAGAATTACAGAAACTATTTCGCAAAGACTCTGCCCTATACCTTCTGTTTCCAGCCGCACAGCGAAACTCCCTCCTACACAAAGCGGAATCCACAGATAAGTCTGCCAAGCTCCGCCAGCTTGAACGAGAAGAAGACCAACGAGAGATGGACTCCCCCTCTTCCTCAAAAACAGAGGGGGAAGACCGAAAGACACAGCAGAACCAAGACAGCGATGAAGATTTCGATACAAAGCAGAGCGAAAAGAGCGACAGCCGTTTTGATGAGAAGGAAGTCGAAAACGGTCATCCAAGTGTCGATAAAAAGCAGATCGCAAAGGCTGAGGAGACAGAAGAAGAGAAAGAAGTGGAGTCGCAAGGAGGAGAGCCCTGGGTTACTCTTGTCTCTGTAAAGGACATCCCAGTCCAGGCACAGCAGTATTACAAGGAGCTTCAGGGTGAGACGTATCTCTCGCATGACTTTGTGCTGTGGGGTACAGCGACCCAGGCCACGATGTTGATGCTGATGCTCAACATTCTCATTTATGTTGTGATGTCACTCCCGGATACGTACAACAGCATCTCACAGGTGATCAGCTCTTTGGCCTGGAAAAACCTCGACGCCATTCACCTGATGCGTTTCGGTGGATGTCATCCTGGCATCTTTCAGATCGGGGAGGGTTGGCGCCTCTTCTCGGGTAACTTCCTCCATGCAGGCATTCTCCATATCACCTTCAACAGCTACTTTCTCTTGCTATTTGGCCCCCTGGTCGAGCGTTTTGTCGGTCCTTGGCGCTTCACCAATATCTACCTGCTTTCAGGACTGGCAGGGTTTCTCACCGCCCTCTGGAGTGGAACAAACCTTGTCCTTGTAGGTGCGTCCGCCAGTATTTTCGGTGTCTTTGGTGCCACCTTTGTCGTGTTACTTTGGATGAAAAGCCAGCTTCCACAAAGTTGGTACCGACGCAAAATGTTAATTTGCGTGATCTTATTTATTCTCAACAGCTATCTGGGCATCGCCATTAAGGCGATCAGCTTCTCTGCACATATGGGTGGCTTTGTCACAGGGGGCCTGATCGCAGCCGCCCTACTCTGGCTTCATCAGACAACCCCCCCACCCTTTCGACGTATGGGTGTTCTTGCCACCCTCCTTCTCTGGCTTCCACTCGCGCTCTGGACAGGTGAGCGAGTCTACACAACATCACAACAGTCCCTCACCACTCGACTCAACAGACTCCAACCTCTTGGAGCCCGAAGCATCCCTATGTTACTCAGTTTTCGTGAGTCATCCAAGAGCAAGGCACCGTTCATTGACAAACAGATTCATCAAATGGGTTCCACTGCACGAAAGGCTCTGTTTCAGCTCCTAGAAAAAGGTAGCCCCCCCATGCAATCGATGGCGACTGACATGTTGGGACATAACCATTGGAAGCCAAAAATGGTCACTCCAGGTCTATACGCCCATCTCTCCAAAGCCAAGACAGACCTGAAGATCTACATCTTGCATGCACTCCACCAACACAAGTTTCAAGCCATGACCCCACAACAAATTCAGAACGCTGTCAAGCTCATTGTTCAATACACCAAAAGTAAGAGAAGCTGGGTTCAGAAAAATGCTCTCTGGCTACTCTATTACTTGGGTCCTTGGGCCAAGGCTGCTGCGCCCATACTTAAAAAGGTCTTCACCCAACACCCCGATCCAAAGGTCCGAAGCATAGCTGGTGTTGTCCTATTTAAGTTTGGACCGAAGCCCTACACAGGTGGGCATGACGAAGCTCACCGCAATCGTCGCTAGCCTACCATAGCTACAAGCGTCGATGATGGAGGTTTCCATAGGAAAACAGAAACCCTAGTTACGGACTTCCTAAAAACGTGCTGCCTCAAAAATGAAGCAAAAAAAAGTTGGCTCGCTCCTTGCTTAAGATGCAAGGGCAAGCTAAAGAAAGGGAGAGCATAGAGGGACTTTGTTGCAAAGAACTTATGGCTCTCTCATCTCACGAAGCACTTTTTCTTATGTTGAATGAAACGCAGGAGGTTCTCATGAATAAGATTGGATTCGCAGCATTCCTAACCATCATGGTTGCTGGTATTTGGCTACTCCCAACAACCAATGCTGTCGCTTGTGGGTGTCGAAAAGCGAGACGTGTAGGAAATAAGGTTGTAGTGGGATGCAATCCCAAAATGGGTTGCAAAATGGGATCTTGTGGTTGCTCAAAAAGAAGACCTACCCGCCAACAGGTTCGCCGTGCGAGACGTCGAGCCCTTGCCCTTGCAAGACGCCGTCAACTCCGCTCCCCATTTCCCGATGGTCCCGTCTGTCGCGAGCCCAAAAAGAATATCAAGCTCGCAAAAAAAGAAAAGACCAAAAAGAGAAAAAGAAAATAAAATCAACTCCATTACAACACAATGAGACGGAAGGCTCTCACTATTGAGAATCCGCATTGCGATATTCTCAATAGTGAGAGCCTTCCGTCTCAGCAGCACGCCCCAAATGTAGGATGCTCTGACTTGTTTACACTTGTGGGAGTGAAGTCGCGCAGGTCACTGTTGCTAAAGAAGGAGTGTGCTCCAAGTTTTGATATGCCTTACTCCAGCCCAAACGTCCGTACAATCACCCAATATAGAGCAGCCAACAGGATCAAGGTGTTCACTGTTGTTAGGAACTTTGGATACTTTTCGTGATTGTTGGCTCGCCTTAACATGGGATAGATCAGGAGAACGATACCAATTTGCCCCAGTTCTACACCGAGATTAAAGGAAAGTAGTGCTGGAACCATCGCCTGTTTGGGGAGCTGAAGTTCTTGAAGAACAAACGAGAAGCCCACACCATGGATTAAACCAAACAAACCTGTAAGCCAAAATCGATGGCTTGCCGGTTCGATTTTGTCGATATCCAGGGTGTAATAGATAAAGAAGCCCATAGCCAGCAACATGCTAGCTCCCACAGCGATGGGGCGCCATAGAGGGTTGTTCTTCAGCAGAGGGACTGCCAGTAGCCAGATCAACGCCATAGCAGAAAGCCCAGCCAGCCCCCACATCAATCCACGAAACAACTTAATCGACTTGCCTTCTGCTAGATTTTCGCTTGCGACATAGGCGATTGTCACAGCGATGAGGACCTCTGTCATGGCTTGTGGAACAGACACCCAACCCAAGACACACAAGATAAGAGTGAGAGAGTGTCCCACAGTGAAGGCCGAAATCACCAGTAACAGTTGCCTGACATTTTGGGCAGCCACCAGCAAACAGATGACAAAGAGGATGTGATCGATACCGATCAGGATATGAAGAACGCCCTGGTACATATAACGCACAAACACCTGCCACAGCCCCCGTCCGACAACGACTGTTTTTAGTTTGACAGGAGCAACCTTGGAGCCCGCTTTCGCAGGCGAGGAGGGCAACACCCGAATCTCCAAGGAGTAGGATGGAAAGATCCGATTAAAGATGGTGGTGAAGACCTGGCGACCTGATTGGATTCGTCCCATATGCTTGTAGCCCCCCACGTCTTCAAACAAGATCTTGTTTTCAAAGACGATCTTTTTCAGAGGCTGCCCGCAATGAAAGACCAGTCGCAAGAAGAGGCGTCGCTTGCTCATAACCTCTCGACGACGCAGGTATTTCTGGTGTGTTACGGAACAAAAACGACTGTTGTTGCTAACGACAACCCGTTCATTGATATAGCGAGCTATGGCCGGTCGATGTCCCGACAACTCACTTTCGTTGATCCGCTTGTCAGCATTTTTATCCAGCTTCAGAAAGGTTCCGATATCGTCACGACTCACCGAAACAACCACACGGATCTGTCGTTTCTCTGGGACAATTTTTGCCAGCAATGTACCCATCGAAGTCATATGAGCATCGGCACTCCCCATCCAACACCACACCAACAATCCTATCCCAAAACCATAAGCCAGAGCTATCACTTTGCTTCTTCTGTTCATCAGAAAAAAACCTCTTATGTTGTGAGTGTGGAAACCACCCTTCCGACGGCGGCCCCGGCAGAATCTACAGCGAAACGAATCGTTGTCCGTAGAGCCTGGAACTGGAGAAGCATGCCAGGCTACCTACTTTCGCACGTAACGTAGCTCCCGCGAAGGAGCTAAGGCTGGTCAACTTCGGGCCTTTTCAAGTTCCTTCCCGATCGCGGACTTGGCAGAATCTACAGGAGAAACCTCAAAAGGGATGATTCCTGTTCAAGCTTTGTCCCTTCCCGATCGTGGACTTGGCAGAATCTACAGGATAAGGCTAACCAACTTCGGGCTTTTTCAAGTTCCTTCCCGATCGCGAACCCGGTAGAATCTACAGGACAAAGGCCGGATAGGGTGGGGGTCGTTGACGAATTCTCCGGATGAGGCAAGGAAAGAAAGGTGCTGTTTTTGTATTAAGCCACAGCATTTTTTTTGCGTTGCCAGAAGACAATGCCGACAGCGAGGAAGATAAGGCAGATGGAGACAACTTGAGAGGTAGAGAGGAACTCTGGACCCGCAAGACTTGGGAAGACATCCCATCGGAACAGATAACCACGACCTTTGTCACCGCGAACAATTTCAATAAAAAATCGCAAAATGGAGTAACATACGAGATATCCAACAAGGACAGCACCATGAAATCGTTTGCGAGAGCGGATCAGCAACAGGATGAAAAAGACCATCAAGTTGGCACTTGCTTCATACAACTGTGTGGGGTGAATCCAGCCTCCCAAAGATGCGGGCGGAGAGGGAAATTTCACGGCCCAGCTCATACCAGCATGAGCAACTTTGCCGTAACAACAACCAGCCGAGAAGCAGCCCAGGCGACCAAAGGCCTGTCCCAAAACAACGGAGGGGATGAGGATATCTGACACCTTCAAGAAATCCATCTTGTTGCGTCTCATAAACCACCAACTGAAGAGGGTTGCGCCGATCAGACCGCCATAATAAACCAGCCCCCCCTCCCAAACTCGCGTGAGTTTGATCAAGTTGCCAGAGTATTCATGCCAAGTGGTGAGAATATAGAGAACTCGTGCACCAATGATGGAAGAGACCAAAATCCAGAAGGTCAGATCGAGGATCTTCTCAGGACTTTCCCCCACACGTTGTGCTTCTCGTACAGCGAGAAGAATCCCAACAATAAAGGCAGTAGAGAGCATCACACCATAAGTGTGAAGCTTAATCTCTCCAATTCGAACCAACCCAAGACCTGAGAGCGGCAGGCCCAAGACCAGAACAGCCAGGCCGGACAGCCAGACCCAAAGGGTACGTGGCGTTTTTCGTTCGGGATTGGTTGCCCACATCCATGCCAAGAAGGCGACAACAAAAGCACCTGCCAGAATCTTCCAAAAGCTGTAGACCTGAGATTGAGGCCCAAAGTATGGTAGCCAAGTTGCAGGAACTTTCCAATAAAACAAAACGGGATGCATGACAAATTATGCTTTCTTTTCCGCAAGTTGACTGCTTTGTCTTCGTACAACAAGAAGAACAACACCGGCGAGCACTGCCACAGCAGAGAAGAGCTGACTCCAGGAAAGGATATCAAAGTCTCCGACGGTCTGGAAGACATCACGGTGAAAGACCATCGCACGACATACATCAACATAACGAGTAATACCTTGAAGACATGCGTCACTCTGAAAGATCTCAACACCAAAGGAGAGGATGGGATAGAGGATGAGATACCAAACAAAAGCTTGCCCGTGGTATTTCTTCACGCTCCGAATCCAGAGCAACAACAAGAAGATGGCCAAAACGCCCAAGGCTTCATACATCTGTGTGGGATGACGTTCAGCACCACGCATAAACACACGCCAGGGTGCACCTGAAAGTTTTCCATATCCAAAGCCAGCGGCAAGACTACCGATGAGTCCAAAAAACTGACCGATCGCAACAGAGGGAATCAAAAGGTCAGCCAACTTCCAAAAGTCAATCTTATAGACCCGAACAAAGACCAAGCAAACAAGCCCTGCCAGGATGAACCCACCAAAGAACAACAAGCCACCTTCCCACAAACGAAAGATACGCCACTGGTACCAGGGAACTTTCTTGGAAAAATCGATAACATAGTCAGCCCAGTGGGTAAAAATATAGCCTGCGCGGGCTCCAACCATCGCTGCGATCAACAGCCAGAACGCAAGGTCGAGGATGCGCTCACTCTCTTCCCCTGTTCGCTGTGCCTCTCGTACAGCAAGTACAATCCCTACCAGGAATCCGATGGCCACCAACACACCGTAGGTATGAAGCTGGACAAACCGAAGCTGGTGCAAACCAACAAAGCCCGCCGTCAAGCCAGCTCCAGCAGCTGCGAGCGTTCCAACCCAACCCACAGGATTGAGTGAAGAGGGGGAGTCGTCAGAGAGTGCCCACCAGGCAAAAAATGCCAAAAACACCGCTCCTGCGATGAGAAACACGAGGTAAGGGCGTGCGGGCTCTGCAAAGCTCCAGAAACCGACAAAATCTTGTGGCAATTGATACTTGAGTAAAATTGGATGCATACTACCTTTTCTCCCATAGTGTGCAGAGGAATTTATAACAACTCACTTGAAAAGTGATTTCGTTCTCACCAGTAAAAGAAGCCGTAAGAGGTATAGTAAATTCACACGGAAAATCAAGTGTCCTTCTCTGAAGAATCACCCTTTTCGTCATCAGCATCCTCTGTTTCATCGGATGCTGGCAGTCCTTGTGCCCCCCAAGACACAGAAGAAGAGCTACCCACTTGAAGTCGCTTCCAAGAGCTTCGACGAGGTGAAGCTGCCTTCTCCGAGACAGGCTCCTTGGGTGACGCTGTTCCCGGCACTGCTGCCAGTCGCTTCTGAGATGGCCTCCATGGCCGAGACAAATTCACAGAAGAGACGACTCCCGAATCAGATGCTGGCTCCGAACGCGGTGACGACTCTGGCGACGGTGTTTCTGATGGCAGAGTCGCCCCAGATATGGAGGGGTGTGGTGACTTTGTGCTGCCTTCGGCTGGTGTTGAGGCTCCACCTTGAGAAGGAGCTTCCTTATTCGAAGGGGCACTCTCAAAAGGCCTGTCTTTGGCTGGTGTTGAGGCTCCACCTTGAGAAGGCTCTTCCTTTGCAGAAGGTGTACTCTCACGAGATTCGTCTTCATCAGATGGTGCGAAGAAAAATAATTCAATGGCAATGAGCACGACACCGATAGAGATGGCAGTATCGGCGATATTGAATGTAGGCCATGTATAACGTCGGCTTTGCCAGAACCATTCGATGAAGTCGATCACATAATCCAGCCGTACCCGGTCGAGGAAGTTCCCCAGTGCCCCGCCCAAGATCAGCGACAGCGCGATCACCATGAATCGGTGCTCTGTCTCCAACCGAAATACAAACAAAAACATAATGAACAAGATGGCGATAAGAGTAATACTGATAAAGAATGGACGTCGAACATGAGAAGGTAAGTTGCTAAAGATACCCCAAGCTGCACCACGGTTGATTCGATAGGTGAAGTGAAAGTACTTCGCCACAACCACACACTCTGGCCGTGAGCTTCCGATGTATTCAACGCGTCTGCACAACAATGACTGCCTCATCTCTTTCTGGCGAGCTTTCCACTCCACAAGAGACCTGTCATAATGACGATTGTGCTTACTTTGACACATCTGCTCAGCCAAGGAACAGCGTTTCTTGCAGGCCACCAGAGAGAGATTGCCGTGTGTTGAGGCCCGATGAACGCAACGTTTTTTGCAACGTTGAGCCTGCTTCGAACACGACGTGTAAAAATCGGATCGTTCAGGGCGGCGAAGGTAATCAACTGCCATCGACTTGGTCCACTGATCGACCAAGATGACAACAAGAACAATGCCTAAAAGAAGGGTGTATTTATTTTTCATTCCAAATGAGTCTTATTGAAACTGCTGTTAAACAGGGGGATTCAAAGGAAAGCCATCAACTCTGGCTCATCGAATACGAACCAGACCATACAGAAATTCGGAAAACAATCAACCACTGGAAGGGTAGAAGGGAGAAGATTCACGACAAGACCAAGCATCTCTCACGACTATTCCATCGCACGTTTGCACCGCGAACAGATCGCATGTGAGCCTGCATTTTGAAGCTCTTTGAACAAGAACCGACAGCGCCGACAACGTCGGCCTTCGGCACGCCTCACCTCGACCGCGAGACTCCCCCAAGAAGAGCGCCAAGCTTCACGTGGTGTTGGCTTATCCTTGTCCACAACCATAGCTTGAGAGATACCTAAGATCGTGGGGAGCTGTTTTTCGTCACAAAGTTCTAAGGCTTCACGCAACTCACTTGTGTTGGGATACAAACGAACAGACGCTTCCCAAAGATTCTTGAGCCGAAGCTCTTTTTTCAAACTGGCAAAGGCATGATGGGTCTGTTTTCGTGCCAACCGCAAGCCCTGCCAGATCGCGACCTGATCCATCGACATTGGAATCTCATATGCCTCCGGCAATAGCGTGAGGTGTACACTTGAAGCATGCTCTCCAGGAAGGTGTTTCCACACATCTTCGGCGGTAAAACAAAGAAGTGGTGCCACACATCGACACAGCGTTTGAGCGATGCGAGACAGCGCACTTTGCGCGCTACGTCGCACATACCAATCAGGAGCAGAAGCATACAAACGGTCCTTGAGCACTTCAAAATAAAATCCACTCAAGTCATCCACACAAAACTCATATACATTGTGCCAGACACCGTGAAATTGATACGCTGTGTAATGGCTTCGAATGGCCTTAATCCGCTTGTGGAGGAGATGGAGCATATAAAGATCCACATCCTCCATAAGTTCCCACTCGATCAGGTCTTTCTCCTCGTCAAAGTCGTACAGATTGGCCAACATAAAACGAAACGTATTTCGAACTTTCCGGTACTTGTGTGACAACCGTTCAAAATCTTGGGGACCTATCACCCTGTGCTTTTGGAAGTCTTCAACAGCCACCCACAAGCGTAGTAGTTCTGCACCCCACCGATCAATAGTGTGCTGCGGGGAGCCTTCAACAGTAACCACCAATGGAAGCTCCAGCGAGTCGCTCTCCAGTATCTCTTTCTGGCGCTGTGCTGCCACAGCCAGAACATTCTCTTGTTCGGCCGTCATGGGTGAAACTTCACCAGCAATTCGGCCATGCGCCAGAACGGTTTTAAAGGGGAGACGCTGGCTGAGTTGAAGGGATGTTAACAAGGAGCCTTGAAACCAACCTTGATACTGATCCACGCCTTCAAAGACCATATCAGCCAAAGGCTCATCATCAGCAGTCTGGTTGTCTGCTTTTGACTCCAACACAGTGAACCTGCGGCCAACCTGGCCCTGTCTTGTCTCATCAGCAGTCTGGTTGTCTGCTTTTGACTCCAACAGCATCGCCCAAGCAGAGATGCCGGAGTCAAACCAAACGTCAACGATATCTTCCTCTTTGCGAAATTGATGGTTACCACATCGCTCACAACG
>JALTMC010000622.1 GCA_027005175.1 Myxococcales bacterium | reverse complement strand
CACCAGAATAGGGTTGCGTGCAACTTGTTCCTGAATATGCTCTTCCTTGACCGTAAAGTTTGCGATCGCTTTGTCGGCAAGAACACGGGAGACGTTGGCTAACAACTCGATACTTTGAAGCAAGTTCAGAGCGATCACAGGCAACATCACATTGAGTTGAAAGTTACCGGATTGACCGCCAATTGCGATCGTCGCATCATTCCCAATCACCTGGGCAGCGACCATCGCAGCAGCTTCAGGAATGACGGGATTGATCTTACCCGGCATAATACTGCTGCCTGGCTGCAATGCCGGTAATGCGATCTCAGCAACACCTGTCAGTGGTCCACTGTTCATCCAGCGCAGGTCATTGGCAATTTTCATGATGCTGACCGCGATGACCTTGAGTTGTCCACTCAATTCAACTGCCGCATCTTGGCTGCTAATGCTCATAAAATAATTGGAACTGGTCGTAAAGGCACAGCCCGTGCGTTTTTTTAACTCAGCCGCGATCCGAGCACCAAACTCAGGGTGCGCATTAATCCCCGTACCTACCGCTGTTCCGCCTTGAGCCAACTGTCCAATACGAGGCAAGGTGGCTTCCAAACGCTCCAGCCCCTGACGGATTTGTGCAGCCCATCCACCAAGCTCTTGGCCCAACGTGACAGGCATCGCATCCATCAAGTGGGTGCGACCTGTTTTCACAACATCTTTGAGTTCATCCGCCCGCTGTTCGAGGGTCTCTGCGAGATGCGACAGACCAGGAATCAGTAACTCTTGGGTTTCAACATAGGCACTGACATGAATCGCTGTGGGAATAACATCGTTGCTGCTTTGCCCCATGTTAACATGGTCATTGGGATGAACCGTATCACCCAACCTCTCCGTAGCCAAGTGAGCGATCACTTCGTTGGCGTTCATGTTGGTGCTGGTACCTGAGCCCGTTTGAAAAACATCGATGGGAAAGTGTTCATCCCACTGGCCCGATGCGACCTCTTGTGCTGCTTGCGAGATCGCTTCCATACGGGGAGCATCCAGCAAACCCAACTCCAGATTCACAACGGCTGCTGCTGACTTCACCAATCCAAGAGCACGAATAAAAGCGCGTGGCATCGGCAAGCCGCTGATCGGAAAATTGTTCACCGCACGCTGGGTTTGTGCACCATACAACGCATCTTTGGGAACCTGTAATTCCCCCAAACTATCTCGTTCGATCCGAAAGTGAGTATCGCTCATAAATCCTTACCTTTGTCGATATGGTGTTGTAGATAAGACGGAGCATCCAGGCTAGCCTTCCTTCGATAGAGACCACCCATTCTGCGATCGGGTTGGAGCTTCCCATCGTGTCTGCTGACGATCAGTGTCGTAGATAAAAAAGAAACAACAAAGCGACCAACGCCAAAGTTATACCCACCAACAATGCTGATGTCCACCATTGGGCTGAAGAACGTTTCTCCATCGTGTCCGAAGCTCGGAAATGTTTGAGCGGTTCCGGATCTGTGGGACTTCCCAGTTCTTCTATCTCACACGATGATGAATCGAGCTGCTTCTCACTCTCGCCCCCAAAGTCTTCTGTTTTGTAACCTGCTCCTGTGTCTGTAAACAGATCTTCTGTTTTGATATGTGTTGGAATAATCACACGTAAACTGTCTGAAGAGTAACGGATGTCACCCGCAGCAAAGAAAGCATCTCGCAGCTCGTGGCACGAGGAGTACCGATCCGATGGATTTATCTCCAAGCACCGCATAATGAGGGGGTGGAGAGATGATGGCGCCTCGATCGGTGCGGGTGGCTCCTTGTGAAGAACCTGCTTGATCAGCCGTGCAGGAGAGCCTGTGAATGGAAGGCGACCTGTCGCCATCCGATACAACAACACACCAAGGCTGTAGATGTCACTTCGTATATCCACACTTTTGCTGTCTTTCAATTGCTCGGGCGAGGCATACTCCAAGGTCCCCATCACTTCACCTGTTCGAGTCAAGCCAAGCTCACCCACTGTTTTTGCGATGCCAAAATCCGTAATTTTTGGTTGGATACTATCACCTGCCACATGGAGCAAGATGTTTTGTGGCTTGAGGTCCCGATGAATGACATCATTTTGATGCGCGTACCCCAACGCATCAACCATCGAAGGAAAGAGATTGCTCAGTTGCAACATCGACAACGGCCCACCCGCCTTTTGCAACATATGCAACAGCGTTCCGCCATTGCACCACTCCATCACAAAACCGCTTAAAGAGCCCTGTTTAATGATATCTTGAACACGCACGATATTGGGATGATTGAGCTGATGCTGAATACGAGCTTCTCGCAGGAATCGCCCTCTCTTGGTTTCGTCACGAGCCAAATTGGAGAACAGGATCTTGATCGCGACATCACCACCGAGACGAAGGTGAGTCGCTTTGTACACATAGGCCATTCCGCCGGTTCCAATTAAGTCTTCCACCCGATAAGTGCCTTGTAGGACAGAACCTATCAATGCAGACTCGGCCAACTCTGGGGAGACCTCTCTCATCAGAAAAAAACCTCTTATGTTGTGGGTGTGGGAACCCCCTACTGAATCAACAGAACGAAGGCCGGATGGGGCGGGGTCGTTGACCTCTCAACTCTCTCCTTCTTGAACTGTACCAGAAGCACCACACCGCTCCGGATGATTCCGTTAAAAATCATCGAGCCAAGTCCCACCACCCCGCTTCCGGAACGAAGCACAGCTTTTGCGACAAGCAGACTTGAACTTCAAACGACAAGCACGTCGTAACAATCGATTGATCTTTCTGCACACACGCTTCCCTCGCAATTTCCACAAGGCTTGCGCAGCAGAATAGCAAGCTCTACCAAATCTCATCCAACAAGACTTTTGGTAAAAACGATAGGCGCGGGTTGTACTTTGAAAGCCACTCCAACCCTTACCATACATCACACCAACATTGAAACATCCCACATTATTTTTCATCCGGCATGCTTTGCGATAAAATCGAAGTGCCCGCGAATGACTGTGCGCCCCCCCCAACCCCTGCCGATACATCAAGCCAAGAAAATTACATCCAGTACTGTCTCTGTACCGACAAGCCCGCTTGTAATACGAACGAGCCAATCGAGTATTCCGTCTCACCCCTCGCCCCTTGTGATACATCCAGCCCAACTCACGGCAAGCCACAGCATCGTTGTGGTGACAGGCTTCCCAAAACAAACGACGCGCTCGAAAAGAACTGCGTAACCCACCTTTCCCTCTGAGCCACAAAAAGGCCAGAGCAGTGCACCCTTTCGCCACATGCAACCGACATGCTTTTCGAAAGAATCGACGAGCAACACGAAAATCAATAGCCCAATGTTTTTTACGCACCTCCTTGCGACCCAACCTATAACATGCATAACCACGACCATGCCGACACCGATGAGAGAGGCTTAACCGAGGACGCCGTACAGACTTCTCTCGTATCGGCTTCTCTCGTATCGGCTTCTCTCGTATCGGCTTCTCTCGTATCGGCTTCTCTCGTATCGGCTTCTCTCGTATCGGCTTCTCTCGTATCGGCTTCTCTCGGTG
>JALTMC010000621.1 GCA_027005175.1 Myxococcales bacterium | reverse complement strand
CTCCTTTTCCTCCTCAAGAGAGGAGGGAGAAGAGAGAATGGGTTGAAGAAACCGTTCCAGCTCAGAGGAAAAGACTTTCCCCTGAAGTCGAATACCACCCCACCCATATAAGGCCATTCTCTTTTGGACGTAGTTCGTCCGCGACCAGTCATCTGTCCGAAACAGCAAACGTTTGCGATTGAGATAAAAAACTCCTCCATAACCACAGAGAATAGAGGGAGACTCCAGACTCAACAGTTGATGCGAGAGAGGTCGCCAATCATGAAGAAACTCACTGAGGAGTTCAGGAGTGAGAGAACTCTGTTCAAGAGTTCGAAACACTTTGTAGAGGAAGCCAAACCAACGCCGCCCCAAAACACGCCAGTCTCCTTTTTCAGAGACGCTGGAAGGTGAGAATGTACTTGTTTCGACAGGCAGCGTATCCCAAGAGCCGCCGGGTAATTGGGGAGACTCATTGTCCTTGCCTTTTTTCTCCTTGAAAGCACTCATGGCAACGAACCACTCTGAGAAGCAGAGACCGTCTCCCACTCCTCATCGATCATCAACGCGCGAATTTGCTGGCGGGCCCTCTCCCCCTCCATACTCACCATATCATCGAGAATTGCTGATGTATGTGATGCCAACAGCTTGAGATACATCCGCAAGCCTACCTGCTCATCCAGGGTCAACCTCGACCACTCCATCAAATGTTTTGTCACAGGTGTTAAGTTGTTTGGCAAGGAGAGAATCACTAGCAACTGCTCCACCATCTCTTTCGCGTACATTTGAATGGTCTCAGGTAGCTGTGTCTCCATCCGTTGTAGATCTTCGACAAGAAAGGTGAGTGCATGCCACATCTGATGATTGACAAGTGACGTCGCAATGGGAGCAAGCCAGGATTGTAAGGGCTTGATATCTTCAGGACTCTCACAATGCATTAAAACCAAAAGAAAGAGATCACTCGCTCGCAAAGGGATCTGTTCATCCTCTTCAAACAAAAGTTCATGAACGATCTCTTTCTCTTCCGATGAAAAGACCTCTCCGAAGATTCCCTGAAGTGAGTCTCTCGATGAATAGGACGCTTCCTCTTTCGCCTCTTCACCCACCGCAAAGTTCCAATATTGCAATGGATCATACTTCTGTAGCTCGTACAAACCACGCACAACCTCTTCGAGTTCCCACCCATCCCAAACCACAGACTCATCGACGGGATTGTACTCTTCATAAGAGAAACCCTCAAAAGAACGTGTCCACAACAAAGAGACCAGATCAAGGCGTTTGCGGTCACGAGCCCACTGCCCCAGCAACACCACAAACCACAAAGCTTGTGACTTCGAGAAATGAGGAGAGAAAGAAAGACCTCGTAAACCAGCCCGATACAGAGAACAAGAGAATGACGTTTCAGTATCATCCGTCTCTTCGGGCCATGCGATGCTCTCCAACCAAAAATGAAAGGGAGTAATCCCAAGATGAAGGGGGCCATAAGACTCCCAGTACGATTGCAGCTCTTCCATCCACAACAAAAAAGAGGGATGGGTTGCAATGGAGCTAGGAGCCTTTAAGGAGACCTCATGGAGAACAGCCTTCAGCGACTTAACAACAGACTTCGCTCGCCTGACCGGAGGTGCCATTAGATATTGGGGAAAGGAATTATGCATCGGAGACACCACAACCACACCAAGCAGAAGAAAAAAACACCACAACCACACCAAGCAGAAGAATCAGCTAGGGAGTAAAAGGAGGGCGATGACGGGCCGCATCCATCCCCGCCAGGATCCACTTCCAACGCGGAGCCTTACCTCGTAACGCACGACCCCGAGAGCCACGATACCTCCACCGAGCCCGAGCCCCACGCCGCCACTTCGTACCCAAGATCCTATTCTTAGCCAATGTTCGCTTTTTGCGCTCAATCTTGCGAATACTACGACGAAAATTACGACGGAAGTAATGCATCGCCTTGCCCATCGCCAAACGACGCAACCGATCGCGCTTTTTTCGCGTAAATTTCGTTGCTTTGTTAAACCGAGAAGTTCCCGAACTGCTCGCCGTCATCACCAGGCGTTTCTGAGGCAAGATCGCAATCTGTAAAGCAAGCTGAATCGTACAAGTGGCCGGTTCATCCGAGCGAAAATTTTCCTCCACAGCAACAGAGATATCCAGATGATACCCCTTCCGAATCGATCGTCTCGATCGGAGAACAAACCCCTGACGCATCAAAATCGAACGAATCATACTGCGCATTTGCCGAGAAAAGCGGGAGCGATCGGAGATTCGAGGCAAACGCAGTCTGTAAGACAGATCTTGTGCTGCCACCTCTCGCACACTCAACTCACTTCCACTCCACCACCCCACCACCAACAAACACAACACCCAACGCATGAGATGATGACGTGAATGGGACTTCTTTATGCCTCTTTGCATTCATTTCCTCTTCGTCTGAAAGAACCAACACAACCGGGCCTCATGTTAACACAGTTCCAGCCCGAATGGCTACCCAACATCCCACACCACTCCAAGAAGAACACCACCCTCGCGACGAAGCACATGGCTCATCCAGGCTTGAAACATAGAGGATACAACGCTGTGAGCCTTCCATGTCCCAATCGCGACGACAGACAGAACTCACCCGAACCCAAACCAACACACAAAAGAGCCCGCAAAAAAACCTGCAAAAACAACACATAAACCAAACAATTTCAGACACATGCGACATACCAAACAAGAGAGATGTTATGATTTTTCCCAGGAAGTCCTAAACTTTTCTTTGAACCATGCCGCTTTAAAGAGATACCGAGTCGCCTTTTGAGAAAAGGAACATTATTCGATGAGTTCGCAGTCTCAATCCTATACAAATCTTACGGCAGCCCCAGAAGCAACAAACTCAAGAGAGTTTTTGTCAAACGTGAGCCATCCAGAGGAACAACAACCGGACTCCATGGAGAGACCTCTCTTCATCTCCATTGAAGTAGACGTTGTGGACTCTGAAGTCACTCCTCCAAAGGCACTCACTCAAGTAGCACAATCTGTGGAAGTCGAAGTCAGTCTCGGCACACCCACCTCTCTGCCGATGATCTCCACGACAGAACAAATTCAAGCACCTCCTCCCATGACGAATCCTGCTTCCCCTCAAGTTATGAATCCTGCTTCCCCTCAAGATATGCCACCTCCACCCCCTGTACCCATTCCATTAAAAAACAAAACGAAACCACGTGGCCTGCCTGCCAACGCACTGCCGATGGCAACAGACTCCCCAATGATTGACCCAATGGCACGAATGCTCAATAAAGAGAAACCCGCACCTGAAACACGATTAAATATGCAAGGCGTTGCAGTCCAAGAGCCCTCTTTCTTACTTCCCCAAGAAGCATATACACCAAGCCAACAAGAGCCTTTCCAACCACCTGTCTCTGAAAAGACTGGACAAAGGATCTCATCCATCCCTGTCCAACGACCAGAGTTGGCCCATTTGCAGCAGCCACCCATAAAGCCGCCACGAAGCTCTTCCTATGTGAAACCAGTACCACCTTCACAACCAGGAAAACACTCCAATCCA
>JALTMC010000620.1 GCA_027005175.1 Myxococcales bacterium | reverse complement strand
GAAAAAAACCTCTTGTGTTGTGGGCGTGGAAATCCTCTCCAGAATGTACAATACAACTACTTTGTCGCTCAAGCCTTGAGAACCTTTTATGTGAGGTGTGATGGGATTTTTTGTAAGAGAGGTACAAAAGCAGAATCAATGAGCCATTTTACACTGGTTTCTGGAACAATGTCATTTGGAAAGACCTTCGCCAAAAGATGACAACAAGTTCAGTCGGTTATGTGATGAAATCGGGATTTCGATGGAACAACTACAGGTATGAGATAGGTCACATTTCGATTCGTTGGGTTGTTAAAAAATGTGAGCTTCTTCCTATTCCCCTGCAGCTATCGAAAGGTCGTCCATGTGAAGCGTGAACGAAACGGGAGGAGTGTATTTTTCCCATTGCCTATGCTTCCGTCCCTTCCTCTTTCACCATAAACCAATCAAGTCTGGGGCACAGGAGCGTGGCTCTTGCTTTCTGAACAAAACTGTATATGATTAAGCAAGCAACAACCCTGGCACAGCTTTTTGGTCTCATCCAGGTACTCTCATCAGGAGGATTCAGCATGCGCTCTCTTGCGAAGGATTTGGGCATAGAACAACTCAGCATCGCCGAACGCATTTTGCTTGTAGAGGAGATCTGGGATGGCATTGCGGTTGAGTCCAACCAACTGGAAGTCCCTCAATCACACAAAGATGAGTTGGACAAAAGGCTTGAAGCCCGCCAACAATCCCCTAACGCTGCTTCCCCTTGGAGTGAAGTCAAAGAGAGACTCCAAAAGAAACTATGACATATTCGCTGCATGTTCTCCCACAAGCAGAAGTTGATATCACAGATGCTTTAGGGTGGTATGAACGAGCCCATGCGGGACTTGGCTCTGAATTTTTGCTGTGTGTTGAGGAAAGCTTCGAACGGATCTGTAAAAGTCCTGCTACATACGCTGTGGTTCACAGAGAGCTTCGGCGTACATTTGTTCATAGGTTTCCTTACGCAGTGTATTACTCGATCGAGGGTATAGAAGTTTTTGTTGTGGCGGTGCTGTACATGCGGCGTGATCTGCAAAAACGACAAGAGAGAACTTGAGGTCTCATTGTTGGGAATGAACCCTTAAAACAAAAAACCGTTACTTCCAAGCGGAACTCTTCTCTCCTGAAATCAAAAAGGTATGCGGCTTCGCTCCTCTCTCGAAAGTTCAAGCTTGACACCTCTCCTGATTCACATTAACCTGCTGAAGTCAAAAAGAAATGAAGCCATCTATTCTCCAGTGGAACTCTTCCCCACAAGAGCTCTCTGGTTGCTTCAATGGTGTGGATTTTTGACCGTGGGTAAGCCCGATTTTATGGAGAGATTTTCATCGATAGACAACTCATGGCAAGAAGTTCCTCTTCTCCACATGAGAAGGAATTTTTTATGAAGACGGAGAACAATATGTTGCGAAACTATTTCATTGTGATGGTAAGTTTTTGTTTGTTGGGAACTTCTGGTATGGCTTCGGCCAAAAGTGGGCAGGAAGTTCAAAAAGTAAAGCCAACCAAGAAGGCCAAGCCAACCAAGAAGGCCAAGTCTGCGAAGAAGGTGAAGCCAACCAAGAAAGCCAAGCCCGCCAAGAGAGCGGGTTCAATTCAATTGCCCAAGAGTCAGTGGCCACTCTTGTTAAAAAGGTTGGACAAAGCTGAGTCGCAAGGCAACGATCAAAAAGGTCGAATGAAGATCACTTTGATCAACAAAGCGGGGGAGAAGAGAAGTCGCACTGCGATCTTTTTTCAAAAGGGTGAGACAAAACGTATCATTCAGTTTAAGAAACCCGGCAGCGTTGCTGGCCTGAGTATTTTGATTCGAGGTGCTGATATCCACCTTTATATTCCGAGCTTTCGTCGGACTCGTCGGATCGCAGCGCATGTGAAAAATCAATCCTTTATGGGTTCTGACCTCAACTTTGATGACATCGGCTCTTTCTTATTTGCGCCGGTCTACATGATTATCGATGCTCGAAAAAAGACAGATGGTTCGATTGTATTGTCTATGAAACCAAAGCCTGGTGTGAGCAAACCCTACAGCAAGCTGGTTGTTACCTTAAATAAGGAGTTCCGACTGCAGAGTATCCACTATTTTAATGCCAAAGGTGTCAAAGTGAAGACGATGGTTCGCTCCATTTTTCGCAAGATCAAAAAGTACACCTTCCCCCTCCAACTCAAAGTATGTGATCTGTTGAAGAGTCATTGTACTGTTGTGCGCCTCAGCGATATCGCGATCAATACGGGGATTCGCTCACGATTTTTTACAAAACGCTACCTCAAAAGAGATCTTGAACTGGATTGATTGAAGCCGCGACCTCAAAAGAGATCTTGAATTGGATGGATTGAGAACGCTACCTCAAAAGAGCTCTTGAACTGGATTGATCCAAAACACTACCCCAAAATTTCGTTGTGTATTTCGTTGTGTTGATGTGGAGGCTGGATATGGCTCTGAGCCAAAAACGTAGATGGTCTTGGATTTTTTGTTTGCTCCTTGGTTGTGTGTTGTGGTGGGGTGGTTTTGATGGGCAACCATCAAGGGCTCGTGCTAAATTTAAGTTGAAGCTAGGAGGGTTACTCGAAAGCAGTCTTTTTCTTGGTTTGCAACCCTCAACAAGTACCATCCCACAGGATAATTTGGGAAAATTCTTCAATTATCGCAACAGCAATCGAATCGCGATCATTGTCACGCCCAAATACGGTCGAAAGGTTGCGGGAAAAGCCAATATTGAGTTGCGGAATCTCAACTTTTCGGATGCGACATTATCCTCAGATGTGGAAGATTACAACAGACTCTTTCCTGTGTCCGTTCGTCTGAATGAGTTGTATATTGATGTATATGGCTTGCTTCCCTGGCTTGATTTGCGTATCGGTCAACAACGTATTGCCTGGGGGACAGCATCAGCCTTTAATCCAACAGACAATATCAACCCTCCTAATCTTGAGAACCCACTTGCTTTTAACGAGAGACTTGGAGTTCCAGCGATTAAGGCATCGGTCTATATGGGAGAGCACGTCACGCTTACCTTGGTGGGTATCCCTATGTATATGGCTGCGATTTTACCTATCCGACTGTACAGAGATACCACGAATGTTGACCTTTCGGTTGCACTCCCACCTGGGATGAAGGTCGGTAAGGACAAGTCAAATGAGATCGTCCAGCTACCTGAGTTCAAATTAGAGAATATGCAGGCCGCCGCAAAGCTTGCCGTGGATATCTCAGGCATCAACTTCTCTGTAAGTTATATGTTTGCACGTCTGTTTATTCCTGTGCCCAAAAAGATCCCCATTGTTGATGCAGGTCTTCCTGACCTTGGAACTTTGGGGGAGTGTACAAACAAACCGAATCGTTACCCCATTCCAGATCGATGTGTCGTGAATCCCACCGCCAAAGATGTTCTCCTGGTCTACCCTCGTGCACATATTATCGGAGCCGACTTTGCCACTTCTCTTTTTGGTGACGGAGTTTGGCCCGAATTTGCGCTGTTTATTCCTGTCGAACAAATCGAGCCAATCATTACGCTTCCTTCCTTAATT
>JALTMC010000619.1:533-13042 GCA_027005175.1 Myxococcales bacterium | reverse complement strand
CCCTACACCAAACCCAGCCGAACCATCCCTATGATGCTGTCAGCAGGAGGAGCCAAAGACGTTGTGAGTATGGCCAACTTTGTTAAGTTTGAATTTCAGAAGGCCACGGATGAGCTGCGAACCAACCTCGTCAAAGATGGTCATTTTGTGATTCAATGCAACCACACTTTGGGCCATAGAATGCCTCAAGCGTTGTTCAAGCCCTCCATCGAATTTTTGTTCAAACACGTCTTCTCCAAAAAGGCCAGCCCTTATGCCAAAGGTCTTGACTCTAGCTTCCCCTCCTACTGCAAAATTCAAAAGTAAAAAAGTAAGAACCTATCATGCGAATCATTACTGTCTACGATAGAACATAGACGACAAGCCTATCCAGAGATAGGTACACCCAAGGAGAGAGTATGCCCGAGCAAACAAAGGTCGTGATTATTGGCGGTGGAATTGTCGGGTGTAGCATCGCCTATCATCTTGGAAAGTTTGGATGGTCCGATGTTCTGGTGCTGGAAAAGGAAGAGTTAACCAGCGGCTCCACATGGCATGCAGCAGGATTGGTGGGTCAGCTACGCTCGTCTCGCAATGTCACCAAGATGCTCAAATACAGCGTTGAGTTGTACGAACGACTCGAAGCAGAGACAGGCCAATCCACAGGCTGGAAACCCGTGGGTGGGTTGCGACTGGCCTCCTCCAAAGAGCGTATGATTGAGTTGAAGAAAGCTGCCACAACAGCACGCAGCTTTGGGCTGGAAATGCAGATGCTCTCTCCCCAAGAGGCGTATGATTTATTCCCCATCATGAGCCTGGATGGTGTTGAGGGTGCTGCCTTTTTACCCACAGATGGACACGCCGATCCCAGCGGTATCACACAGGCTCTGGCCCGAGGGGCGAGAACCAGCGGTGTCGTTTTTCGCCGGAACACCCGTGTCACAGGGATCACTGTCACCAAGCGGCGAGCCACTGTCGTACACACAGACCAAGGAGACATCGAAGCGGAAATCGTTGTCAATGCCGCAGGGATGTGGGCCCGAGAGATCGGTCGAATGGCGGGTGTCAATGTCCCCGTCGTTGCAGTGGAGCACCAGTATATGGTGTCGGAAAAGATCCCTGATTTACCCAGAGACCTCCCCACCATGCGCGATCCCGACAACCTCGTCTACTACAAAGAAGAAGTGGGCGCATTGACCATGGGAGGGTATGAGTTTAACCCAATACCATGGGCGGTACAAGGTATCCCAAAAGACTTTGGCCAGCAACTTCTACCATCGAATTTTCCACACTTTGAACAACTTGCAGAACTGGCTCTGGAACGCACCCCGATCCTCGGAACCGTAGGAGTGCGTGAATTGATCAATGGCCCCGAAGCCTTCACTCCCGACGGCAACTTTATTATGGGCAGGGCTCCTGAGCTTGAAAACTACTTTGTAGCTGCTGGCTTTAACGCCCACGGCATCGCCGCTGGTGGTGGTGCCGGACGAATGATGGCAGAGTGGATCGTAGAAGGTCAGCCTTCCTTCGACCTGTGGGCTGTCGACATCCGTCGATTTGGACCACACCACCGCAGCGATCGATACAACCGCGATCGTACTTTGGAGTTGTATGGAAAACACTACACACTCGGATGGCCTCATGAAGAGCATAGCTCTGCACGCCCCGGCCGACGCAGCCCACTCTACGAGATACTCAAGGCCAAAGGTGCCGTCTTTGGAGCCAAATTTGGATGGGAACGCCCCAACTGGTTCGCCCCTCCTGGCATCGAACCCAAAGACATCCCCACCTTTGAACAACCCAACTGGTTTGAGCATGTTGGCAAAGAATGTCGAGGGATTCGTGAGAAAGTAGCGCTGATCGATCAGACCTCCTTCAGCAAGCTTGAAGTTCGTGGTGCAGGTGCGTTGATGTTCTTGCAAAAACTCGCAGACAACAATGTCCGCAAACCTGTAGGTCGCTTAACCTATACACAGTTCTGCAATGAACGCGGTGGAATTGAATGTGACCTGACCGTCTCCCGCTTTGGTGAGGAGCTATTTTATATCACCACAGGTACATCCTTTGGACTTCATGACATGGATTGGATGCAACAACACATGCCCCGCGACGGCTCCGTCTCGATCATAGATGTGACATCCAGCCGAGCCGTGATCAATCTCTGTGGCCCACATGCACGAGACGTATTGCAAAAGGTCACCGAAGCTGATGTTTCCCACAAAGGATTTGCCTTCGGTCACTGCCGCGAGATCACCATCGGCTACGCCACCGTTCGCGCCCTGCGCGTAACCTATGTGGGAGAACTGGGCTGGGAACTCCACATCCCAAGTGAATACGCCTGCCATGTCTACGAAGAACTATGGCAAGCAGGAGAAGAGTTTGGCATCATCGACGCAGGTTACCGGGCCATCGAATCACTCCGCCTCGAAAAAGGATACAGATACTGGAGTTCTGATCTCACTCCTGACTACAACCCCTACGAAGCGGGCCTCGACTTCTGTGTCAACCTTAAAAAGAAAGTCCATTGCATCGGTCGCAAAGCCCTCGAACAAGTCCAAAAAAATGGACCTCAACAGACCCTCTGCTGCTTCACCCTATCCAATGATGTTGAACTGCTGGGTGGCGAAACCATCTCGCGCAACGGCCATGTCCTCGGTGTATTAACCAGCGGTGGCTACGGACACACCATCCAAAAAACCATCGCTTATGGCTACCTCCCAACTCCAGAGGCACAATACACCGATTACATCATCGAATGCCTCGGTGAAGCGATCCCCGCCACACGCACCGACAAGGTCCTCTTCGACCCCGAACGCAAAAAGATCATGTGCTAGCCCCAACGCAAAAAGAGCATAGGCTAGTCCCAACAACTTATGTTGGCCTTCTATGATTCATTCGGACAAACCACTGCTCAAAAGATGAAAATGGGTCAGCCCCCACATTTTTTAATCAACACCTCGCTTGCCTATGCTCCCCAGAAATCCCAAACGTCTATCGGGAGTCATTGACCACATAGGTCTATCGACGTCTTCATCGCCTGCTTCCTTCCAGCCACATAGGTCTATCGACGTCTTCATCGCCTGTTTCTTTCGAGTCAATGGAAACGCCCAGCTCCATCGCTCACATTCCATCGCTCTCTAGAAAGAACTCTGTTTGCAAGAGCACAAACAGACACAGTGAAAACCTTAACCCTGTTAATTTTCTAAAAAAAAAATAATAATAACAGGGCCCAACATACGACACAACCCTCCATATACCGACCAAGCCCATAGGGAAACAAAGCCTAAAAGTCGCGGAACCAACCGTATCTGTAAGGTTCCAAACAAAACTCTCAAGCCCCGCTCCCAAAAGACATTCAAGCTCATGCCAAACAGGTCCGTATAAGGTAAAGTAGAGACACTCCACATGAGTTTTAGAACGATCTTGACTTTGTGATTTCTATATGCCAACGTGAAGAGCAAGTGAGATAGAGAGTGGTGGATAAGGATGACGGGATGAGCGAAACAAAATCGGCACCATTGATTCCCAGAATCCCCGAGCAAGAGATGTTTCGTGTGAGCCAACGTGCGATGCAGCATTGGCCGATGGCCAGCATATCTCAACTTCTTCCAGCTATTGCTCACGAGATAAAGAATCCATTGGCAGGAATGCAGAGTATTGTTGAAGTTCTTCAAGAGGAGTTAGAGTCAGCGCAGCACAAAGAGGATCTCCAATTTCTGCTGCAAGAATTATCGAGGCTCCGATTCATCATCGATCGTATGACACTGGTTGAGCCAAATATATTACACTCTGAAAACCCGGTTGATTTGTGTCAGGTTGCACAACGTGCATTAAAGCTGACCCGGGCGAGATGCTCACACTTGGGAATTCAAGTTATTTTTACCTCTGAACAGTTGAATTTGTGGGCACGCATCAACCCTGAGAGCTTTCATATTATCTTACTCAACTTGCTGAACAACGCGATGGATGCATGCAAACAGGGTGATACCATCACAGTTTCACTTGAGATGGTACAAGAGCAAACGGTAAAACTTTTAGTAAGAGACACAGGTAGAGGAATGTCATTGGAGGTCAAGCAACGTACGACAGAGCCGTTTTATACAACCAAATGCGGTGGTTCAGGGATAGGGCTCTCTCTCATTCACGACCTAGTAGGGCGTTGCGGCGGGAGTTTACATATTTGGTCTCTGGAAGATCAAGGCACAACTGTTACGGTCTTGTTGCAAGACCGATAAGAGAATCGCTCGCATAAAAATACTCGGTAAGAGAATCGCTTGTATGACAGCGCAAGTTTGGAGTTTTGTGAATGGAAGCGACTGAGATAGACCGTACCCCGGAACTGACGCAGCAATCCGCTCTTGCGTTGCTAGAGCAGCTCAAAGAGGTGGATGATGTGTTGGGGATTTGGATCGTAAATAACAACGGTAAGATCTCTGCACAACATAGCGATGGCTCCTTGTTCTTCGATTTCGACAATGGAACCTTCTTCTCTACATGTTTGGGCGCTATCGAAATGACGGGAAAACGCTTACACATGGGAGAGTCTCGGCAAGTGCTGGCAGAGTACGGCAATGGTTTTTTGATATTGACCAGCCTACCTCAACACGGTGTCCTTGCTGTACTCACAGAGCCCTCTCCAAACCTCGGTTTGCTACGGTCTCATATTCGCTCACAGGTACGAGCGATATTCCCTGCAAATAGAAGCTACGATTCTCTGTGAATAGAAAGAAAACAGAAGAAGATGAAAGCAAATAGCTCTGAACAAGGTCCAGACTCAGGGAGAGACAATGAGTGACCCTCAAAGCAAGTCATCTTGGTGGAGTCGCTTGGTATCTGGCGACAATAAGCAAGAGCAACAAGAGTACTTGGAGAGCCAGGAAAGGCGAATAGCAGAGCTTGAGATGGACTCAAGGAAGGCCCAAGAGAAGATAGCTTTGTATGAGCAAAAGTTTCAGATCACTCAGCAAAGACATAAGCAACAACAAGAACAACTGCAAGCGACCTATCGAGAAAAAGAAGAGTGGCAGACTCTCTCGAAACAGCTTCAGTCTGAAACGGAAGCACTTCATACCCAGCACGAAGCCAGCACCCTGCAAATCCAACAATGGCAGAAGAAGTTTCAAACCCTACAAGAACAGTTTCAAGGCGTACAAGACCAAACACAATCACTGAAAGAGGCGCATGAAGCCCTCTCGCAAAAATACAATGCTTTGTTGGAAGAAAACAAAAGCACTGCAAGCGAAGATCGCAAGCAGGTTCTTCGTTTGGAGCAGTTGTTGGAAGAGATGACCAACAATCTACGCGAAGAGAGTTCCAAGTTTAAACAAATGGAGCGGGAACGCCTCAATATTTTTCGCCAGAAGGAAGCAATGCGCGAAGAAGTGATGTCACTTCGACAAGAGAAAGAGTTGACGAAGGAGAGCGATTACTATGACAAGATCAGTTTGCTGCTATTGACACTTTGGCAAGTCGCAGCAAGTGCTCTCCACCAAAGCTGTGGTTGGAGCGCACGTCTCACTCTCCAAGACTCGTTCTCACGATTCTTACCCTCCAGTTTTTTCTCGAGCTATGGTGACAGCATTGATGAACCTCAAGAGTGGATTGAAAAGCTCCTCCCCATCTTCCAACAAACAGGACTATGCCAGTCTATAAAGTTCGACTCACAAAAAGAAAAGGTAGAATTCGAGTTAACAGGGCTTCCAGTCACATCCTGGTCAGTGGAGACTTCATTGGATGTTAAATTGCTTCAGTCTCCTGTACTCTTTATCCTTGTTTCACTTCTTCAACATGTGATGCAACGAAAACTGGAGTTCGTTGAAGTGACAGAACCTGAAGCTGGAACACAAAAGATACGATACACAATTTTATGATATTCTTTTTTATTCAATCTATGACACAGTGTGGAGCCTATGAAATATCACACACTCATCGTTGAGGATGAAGTAACACTGCTTCGCGGCCTGATGCGTGGTCTCGAAGCTGTACCCACATTACACCTGACCGGTTGTCATAACTTTGAAGAAGGTTTGAAGGTTCTGACCAATGAGCCCCCGGACTTACTCCTCACCGATCTCAACTTACCCGATCGCAGTGGTCTTGACTTTATGGTGGAGCTTGACCGGCTCAACCTTCATATTCCTGTGGTGATTATGACAGCATACCGGGCAGCATTTGTGGACCAGCTCGCTCACCACCCAGGCTTAACCGTACTAGAGAAGCCCATTGCTCTACAAAACCTGCGTGCAGTGATCGAAGAAAAACTAGCTTTTTACCGAACCGCCAAACCAATAGGCCCCTTCCAACTTGCCGATTATCTACAGATCTCGGGCTTTGGAAAGCATTCGCTGACAATGTATGTCGAACTGGAGGGCGGACTGCGCGGTCAAATCGATATTGTCAATGGAGACATCTGGAACGTTTACCTCCACGACCTCATCGGTAGAGAAGCATTGAGCAAATGCCTAAATACACCCATCATCAACATTGGGTACAAGAACAGCTCCGAAGAGCCTGCAACCCGACAGCTCACCCAATCATGGGAAAATCTACTCCTCGATTTAGCACGCATTCAGGACGAAGATAGCCTGTCTTTTTCAGAATGGCATAGCCGTGAAGATCTGGCTGCCATGTCCAGTTCTTTTACAACATTGCCTGGGCTGGCCGAATTTTCACCCCAGACAGAACTCACGTCGAAGTCTGACTCTCTCGCAAAATTACCTGGGATAGCAAAAGGTTCGCCCCAGGAATATATCCATATCGCAAATTCAGCAGCCTCTTCACTCCAATCCTCCCATACTCTATCGCAGCAGAAAAGGTATGAGAACGATGAGATAGAACAGGACTTGTCTGAGATTCTGGAGGCACAATCCCAATACCTCCGTTCTCCAGAAAACCAAGGAAAAACAGAGATGGCAGAGCAACCACGTACTCAGCCACCACTACTCACAAAGGAGCACCCTCTAATGGCCAATTTAAATCAGGTATGTCAAGAAGTTGTCAGTGATGTTCAAGATGCACTCGCATGCGGTGTGGTTGATCTCAACAGTGGAATGTTGATGGGCGTTCACCATACCATTCCTTATTTCACTCAAAGTTATCTCGACGCTGTCGCTGCGGCTGCTGTCGATATGTTCCGTGGAAAAAATGTCCGTCGTGTGGAACAACTTTTGGGAAAACATCGCGGTACAGCTGTAGCAGACAGCTTTCAGGAGGTCTTCATTTCATCCACAAACACCTATCACTTCAAGAAGATTATCCCCGGTAAATCTGCGGTTGTGGTTTTGGTCACCAAGAAAACAACCAACCAGGGAATGGGATGGGCTTCCTTGCGCAACAGCCTGGATGAGATCACGGCTGCACTTCCCTAACTCATCCATCCATTCATTCGGAGATGTTGAGTACTCCTCCTAACCCACATGATTCACGTTGTTCGTCGTAAGATGACGGAAAGCCCGAACAGAGACTAGAAAGGCACAGGATCGCCCTCGCAGGCGATACACCGTACCGTCGAGACGGCGATACAAGCCTAACGAAGTTCCGGGCTGACGCACTACCGGGCTGACGCACTACCGGGCTGACGCACTACCGGGCTGACGCACCACCGGGCTGGGGTTTGCAAGCCGGGCCAGTATGTTCGTAAATCATGTGGGGCTAACCTCCTTCTGAGGGGAAAAAGATAATACCATGACCATGTGGTTTCCTTTGCCTTCGTCCGTCGATGACATCCAACTCATCGAGCTGGAATCCCTCTCAGAAGGAGGAGGATTCTCTCCATTCACATCTTCTCAAATTTATGAACTTCTTCATGACTCAAGCGCACATGAGTGGCGAGAGCGTGTTGGAGTGACAAATCCCAATGATGGCTCAGGCAAGTCAAGTACCCGGTTGCTCCTCACCAAGAACCTGGTATTTAAGACAGATACAAGCCAGCAAACACCGTTTCAGATCGATGCACAAGAGTATATCGAGAGGTTGTACAAGACCTCTCGGGAGGTCCCCTTGTGGCACCCGCAGAAACAATGGTTTACGATGCGGCTGAATCGATACTGGTGGCCTATCAGTGTGTGTCCAAAGCTTCAGACCCTACGCCAACTTCACGGCTGGGAAGAGCGCACCCGAGCTTGGATCGACATGATCCTATTTAGCCTCAGTATTACAAAAGAGTATGATGTTGGCTTGGACTGCAATCCTGCCAACTTTGCATGGGATTCCTCTCGGGATCGCCTTTATTACATTGATGATGAAGTCTACGAACGACTTCTTCCACGAGAGTTCGCAGAGGCAATCGTTACAAGAATTCCGGAAGAGTACCAACAGCCCCATCACCAATGGGAGCAATGGGGTAGCCAACTCCAACAAGCACTGTTGCCCGAATGGACGGATGGATTGATCTGGCGTCAGCTGATCGAAGGGATCGAATCTTATCCTTTAACCCCCCTCCTCCAAAAACATCGAATCTCTCTCATCAAAGGACTCTCCCAAGGAAACCCACACCTCGATCCCGAAGTTCGTCGGGCCAAGCGAAGACAAGCACAGGCAAAGGCACAAGCAAAGGCACAGGCGCGAACAGCGTCGCAGGCACGCCTACTGGCGGCGTATCCGGCCCAACGTGAGCCTCAACTCACATGCATTTTTTCAGACACTCATGGCAACATTGATGCTCTTGAAGCTGTATTAAAAATGGCCAAAGAGTTCAACGTTGATAGCTATATGTTTTTGGGAGATGCCGTGGGGTACGGGCCATTTCCTCACGAATGTGTTCAGCGCATTGCAGAACTCCCCAACAGTATATGTTTACGGGGGAATCATGACCAGATGGCATCCACAGGAAAAGTCCCCAAAGGCTGCAGTCGCCTGGCACGAGAGACCCTGAACTGGACGTACGAACAACTCACAACAGAAGACAAACAGTGGCTCGGTGCGCTGTTGTTGGAATACAGAGACGCCAACTGGCTTGCGGTTCATGGAGCCCCCCAAGATCCCGAGAGGATCTACGCTTATGTCTACGAGATGACATACAGAGAAAACTTACAACACCTTCGAGAAAAAGTGATCGCAGCCTGTTTTTATGGACATACTCATGTTCCGTTTATCTACCGCTTGCAAGAAAATAACTTAGACAGCAAGCTACCTCCACAGACCATGCAACTTTTTGAAAAGCAAGATGTCCTACTGATCAACCCAGGCTCTGTCGGAATGCCACGAGATCGCGATCCACGAGCTTCTTTCGCCCTTTGGGATCGCAAAACAAACAGTCTCACATTCCATCGCGCAGAATATCACCAAGACACCATTATAGCTGCGATCAAAAAAAATAACTTACCTGAAGATCTCATCTCTCGCTTGGAAATGGGCTGGTAGAAAGCCAAAAAGAGAGCTTCCAACATCCTCTCTTTTCCCTTTGTGATATTGTAGTCTCTACCGGCTATTTTTGCGGTCGCAGGTCACCCCTGCTGCGTTCACGACATCCCCCGACACTTACGCGAAGAGGAGCATCTTTACGTCATGGATTTTGCCCTGTCTGTTGTTCACCCTGTCACTGAAGTGGAACCAGCAAGTCATTTCTTTCTCAACGTTCTCGGTTTTCAGAAGGTCACACACGATCCTTATGGAGTCGTTGTGGGCAACGGCTCTATTCAGATACGCTTGTGTCTCGCTTCTCCTGAAACAGGAGAGGTTTCCAAACTGCATCTCGAGCTGACATCCTCAAACCTGGATCGAAGCCGAGAACAATGGCTCAAACGCCCAGAGGTATTGGCCGTGTCAGAGAAGATCGTGGTCAGCCAAGAGCGTCATGAAGTTCGGGTCCAAGGGCCTCACAACCTCAACTTAACCATCTTTCGCCTCTTCAACGAAGATGATCTGGGACTCTTGCCCGAACTTCCCACCAGCTTTGATTGGTCGGAGGAAACAGAGACAGCCGTGAAACTTCTGTTGCGTTGTGTGCCTCTTCCGTTTCGCAAAGAAGCTCGCATCAAAGTCACAGAGAAAGCTGAGATGAACGCCGCCGAAGCAGGTGAGATATCTGTGGGGATGACGGTCGCTTTGCATAGTTTCATACAAGAAACACCCCTATTTCAACACCGCGCCTTATGGGAAGAGATGGAGAAGATAGACCTAGACCCCAAACTTTACTTTCCTGAAGGATTTGACCCCCTGGAGGAAATTTCGTGAAATTTCTTCGGTTGCTCCAACGAATGGTAGTGCTGGTAAAGATCGCCTGGACCAGTCGCAAGATCCGAAAGAGTCGCAAGAAAGAGGATAGGCTCCTGGCGAAACAAACCTTGCTGCGATTAATGGAAGACTCTCGCGGCATTCCAATGAAAATTGGACAGATCCTGGCAGGTCCTGATGGCTCTACAGAGTTTCGTAAACTGGTAGAGGGCATTACTCCTCGACCTCTTCGGGAGATGCGCCCCACACTCCAGCATGCGTTGGGTCAGCCGATCGAAGCGGTCTTTGCTTCGGTGGAAGAGTCCCAAGCGGCAGCATCTCTCGGCCAAGTACACCCTGCGTTGCTCTGTGATGGAACCAAGGTCGCGGTAAAGATCCGCTACCCCGATATCATGGACGCCATGAAGGCAGAACTACAACTGGCAGGATTACTACCTGGTGTGGGTCCAGTGAAAAAATGGGGCTTTGATCTGGAGAGCTACAAACAAGCTCTGACCGACAATATGACACGCGAACTCAACTATCTCTCCGAAGCTCAACGCCAGGAACGATTGGCTCACGCGATACAAGTCGAGGGTCTCAAGATACCAAAGGTCTACTCGCATCTATGCTCTGATGCAGTCCTGGTGCAAGAATGGGAACAGGGTGTCTTTCTCGATCAAGCCCTTACTTGGCCACAAAAAGAACGACTGTATATCGCACGAACACTCTTAATGACGTTATTTTCCAGTCTCTTTGTCTTGGGCGAAGTTCACGGTGACCCTCATATGGGTAATACATTCTATCGTCATGACGAAACAGGACACCCTCTGGTGGTATTGCTTGATTTTGGTTGCACTCTCCCTATCACGAAACCCAGAAGACTCGCGCTGCTTCACCTGATTCAAGCTGTCAAAGAAGGATGGGATGTTGATCCTCTTCAAGCCTTTGCTGCCATCGGCTTTGAACCTACGAAGCTATCCTATATTCGAGACAAGCTACCTGCCTTGTGTCGTATTTTGTTCAAACCCTTTTTACTCGACCGCCCTTTCAGCCCCTCAGCCTGGTCTCTTGGACATGATGTCGATGCCCTTCTCGGAGAACAAAAGTGGTGGTTTCGTTCGGCAGGTCCAGCTGACCTGTTTCTCTTGATGCGTGCTTTTCAAGGAATTACCGACCAGCTCGCCAAGCTTGATGTGCGCCTCCCTTGGTGGCCTTTCTGCAAACGCGCTGTTGGAAAAGACTTCCTTCAAAAGGTGGCCAACCTATCTCTGCCACCCTTACCAAAAGAGTTACAAGGGACCACCCCAAGTATCAAGGCGATTGCTCATCAGTTGCGTGTGCGTGTTGTCGAAAATAACGAAGAAAAAGTATCGCTCACTATGCCAGCGGAGGCCTCTCTGGAGTTGGAGGAGATCATCCCCCACGATGTCCTCCAACAAATTCAAACCTCCGAGCAAACAGATATCGCAACCCTAACTCAACAAATACGAGATAGCGGAATCGCACCCCAGGAACTCTTCTCTTGGAACGATGGAAACAAACAGTACCGGGTCTGGCTCGATTAAAACAAGAGCAACACACTCACAAAGTGGTAGGGTGAGGGATATACTTACAGAATCGGTGCTGTGTCACATTCCATTGCTCCAGAATACGGCCCGCTTTGGAGCTTTGCGTTTCCTGATGGTAGGCGGCCACATAGCCTTTGAGTTGAGCGATTTCTTCGGATAGCATTGCATCCTTTGCAAGGTAGTAGGGGTTGATATTCTCATCTTGCTCACCATAAAGATAGACCGTTCCCCCCGTCATTCCCGCACCCAAGTTGGATGAGATCGTTCCGAGAACCACGACAACGCCATTGGTCATATACTCACAGGCATGTAGACCTGTTCCCTCAACAACCGCAAGCGCACCACTGTTGCGAACAGCGAACCGATCACCAGCAACACCATACGCATAAAAGCACCCTCCTGTTGCCCCGTACAAAGCACAGTTTCCAATAATCGAGTTTTTTTCTGGAGAAAACGTCGCATCGGGATGAGGTAGGATGACCAAGGTTCCACCACTCATGCCCTTCCCTACGGAGTCATTCGCCTCACCGTACAAGCGTACGTGCAAACCTTCGACAAGAAAGACCCCAAACCCTTGTCCTGCCGATCCAGTAAAGGAGAGAGTTTGTGTGGGCACTGTTAGAGCTTCAAGAGCCTCCGCCTTCAGGGAGGCCATATCCTCTTGTGGGGCTGTGGCGATCTCTGACATGCTGTCTTCATAAGCCTGTCGTCGCACATGCTGTTGCAGTGCCATCTCACCACAAAGAGTCGCCAGTACGGCTCGCTCAGAGGAGCGAACCGGAAAAAAGAGCTGTTTTGCAACCCGAT